>CAYIQM010000013.1:0-15893 GCA_964365615.1 uncultured Gammaproteobacteria bacterium
TGTGTCTCCGTTTCCGGGACCATCATCGCACGCTTCGCCCGCGTCTTTAATGCCGTCGCCGCATGAACCTTTCGCTTTGCATTCGGACCACTCACTAAAGGTGCACTGTGGTGGATCTCCGGGCTTTCGACAAGTGCGCGTATGTTGCGTGTCATACACGAGCTTTGTTTCGACGCCGAGCGAATCCTTTTTCGTCACAGTGTCTGTTACGCCGACGCATGATTTAAACATTCCAGTCGTGGCACACGAATCTTTACTCCCACAATCTTCCACTTCCGTAGCTGTCGTGCAAAACTTTTTAAGCACAACATCGCCAGCGCCAAATACGCATAGGCCTTTTTGCGTTGTCTCGGTTTGACCGTCACATTCTTCCGTGCCGTTCACAAGACCATCATCGCAATAGGGGCCCGGACCCTTGCAATCAAATCCGCATTTCCCACCATACGTCCCGTTATCCTTCCCTTCATCGCAGACTTCGCCGGGCGAAAGGAGACCATCTCCGCAATACCCGGCATAGCCGCTACACGTCGCGTTGCACCGTCCGTATGTCCCGTTCAGCGATCCATCGTCGCAGAATTCCGCCTTACAGGTTCCCCCACCGGGACACTCGACATCCTTCGTACACGCGGCACCGGCGGACGTTCCGCCAACACACCCTCTGTCAACACGTCCGTTGCCACATGAAACATCCGCAATGCACCGCGTCCGAGACGGATCGTCACTAAACTTTGCACAGGACGCGAGATCGCAAATCTGCAGTTTGTGTCCTTGCGCTTTCGTGACCGGGACTTCACAGGGTTCAAGACGTGTCATCCAAACTTCGCAGAGCTCGGTCACTTTCGAGCCGGATGGATCAATGCGGGTGTTCAGGACACCATCGCCACACACGCCCCCTTCTCCAACGGCCGTATTCACGCAGATATCCTTAAAACGAAACGTCCCTCCAAACTGCTTGCAATACTCCGGTTTTGCGGGTGGGAAAACATCCTTACAGTCATACGCCTTTCCGCCGTCGGCGCAATAGGCACTGTCTGGACAGAACAATCCTATCCGCGGTCCGCCTTGGCATGTGTTGCAATTCCCCCCCGGACACGACCGACAAAGGCTCGCATCCGGACCGTTGCCCGCGCTGTTCGCGCAATACGCACCGAACGATCCCGGATTGATGCACCGATAGACGCCTTGCGCGAGCGGTGGCGACCACCATTCCGCAAGATCAGCTGGTGGCAACTCGAATTCCGCGCCGAGATCGTACCGCGCACCGTTCTCCTGCGACTGGTAGCGATAGATGCGCGATACGCCGAATGATCCGGCTTCGGGAATACGCGGGCAAGTAAACACGCGGCTCGTTTGGTTCCAGCAGCTTTGCGGATCAACGGTGTCGTTCGGCGTCCATACGGGCACGAGCGTTTTCGGATCAATTTTGTACGTTCCGCCTTTGCACGCCTCGGCAACGCCAGATTGTGGGCAATCTTCTTTTTGCTGACACGGCATCCCCGACTTTTCACATCGTCCGCATGTGAGGAATCGGTTCACCGGATCTACGGGGAGCGTCGTGGCAATAGCTGTACCAAACTCTTTTTTCCACGAGGACCAAAGGGAAACGGACGCATTCGGAAGAAACGTCCCGCCCGTCAGATCTGGATACCGGCCAAACGTCCCTCCCGCGGCTTTCGTTTTCTCGAGTGCGTTCGCGATCTGCTGAAAATCCGCGAGTCGCTTCGTGTCGCGTGTGATCTTGAGCTTGTCGCTGTCGCAATGGAGATTGTTGATACCGTAGGCAAGGCAATCCGCGTCCGTAGAGCACGGAATTGGCTCTTCTCCGTTTACGGTCTTCGTTGCGTACACGGAATATTTTCCTACGATCGTCGTTGGCCGGACGCAGACATTGCTCTGCGTGACAAACTCCTTGTTCGTGTTGAACGTGAGCAACGCAACCATCTGATTGAAGATTTGTACCGTCACCTCCTTCGCGTTCTCATTGTGCGAGATGAGGTAGATGTTCGAGTAGATTTTGCCGGTGCTCCCCTTGGGACGGTTTGAGGCCGCGACGTAGATCGTGGTTCCGTCCTGAATCGCGGGATACCCGTCTACGTCAAGCGAAGATGGTGAGCCGGTAAACCCACGCGTTGCATACCATTCTTGCGGCGAAAGATGCTGCGGATTCGAAACGATTCGGATCCCAATGCCGTCGGCTTGGAGATTTTTGCCGCGAAATGGCTTGGGCAGATCATCTTCCTGTGGATACGTAAAGAGGTACTGCCGGAGAATGCCACTCGCGATATCCAGCGGCGTCTGTTCCACCTGATTGATCTTCAACGCCGGCAGATCGTCGAGTGTTCCTTCCGCGCCCGCGTCGCGGCAGTACGCGGTCGAAAAATTGTAATAAAAAGGGGCTTTGTAGAATGGTCCCGATTTGAAATACTCTGTGTCATCACGAAGCGGCGCCGCTGTGAGAGAGGGCCACGGATTTTCACACACAAGAACCGTCACGGGCAAAACCCCCTGAACCGCTCCGCCTTTTGTTGATGGAATGTTGACCGTGTCTTTTGCAATATCGAGCGTCGCCGTAAGCATCACCGTGCCATTTGTCTGATGTGATGTTGCAACGGCTCTTGCGCTCGGCGACGGTGTCGTATTTTGAATCGTGACTATTTTTCCGTTACTCGTGCTCCAAGGTGCCCAGAACCACGAATACTCTCCGGTTGAACTTAACGTCACAGCAACTCCGCTTTGGATGGATGCGGCTTGGGCCAAAAACTGACGCGTTTCCTCTGTGTTATTTTTATTGATGAACAGATTGGGATGCGCAACATCCGGCGGGACGGGTGGAGAGCTCTCGTCCGTCATGTCACGTACGACGACGACGTTAACTGCGCAAATATCCTTTCCGGTCGTAAAGGTCCATGCAACGTCTCCCCAATCTGTATTCTCATTCCTCCGTACAACGCCGCGAGCCGTCTTCACGCCAAGCTTCTTTTTCGTATCCGCGTTATCCAAAAGCGGATCTGTCGTTGTCGTCGAATTATCGCCGATGAAACGGATTCGATACAGCGTTTCGGACGCAAGCGAGGCGTCCATGTTCAAGATAAATGTCGTCGTGATGGTGCCGATGGGAACGAGCTGTCCTGTCACAGAGCCTGTACACCATTTTTCCGCGAAAACCGGACGGCCCGTGAACGCGAAAATGAAACGCTTCCAAAGATACCCGAGCCTCGCCAAGATCCCAGACCCCGAAGACGAATCTGCAAGCACCTCTCGTGTGCCGAAAGGACATCCGAGCAAAGGCTTCAGCTGTGAGATCTCAAAGTTGCTGATAACGCTCGCATTCTCCATGGGCTCCTTCCACACGGCCTTGATCTGGATGTTACGACAGACATTCGTCAAGCCGTGGTCCGGATATTTCATCGCGAGCTTCGGCCGCGGCGCGCAGCAGCCGTTGTCGTCCAAGCCAAATCCATCCGCGCAAGACTTCTCGCTCGTGAATCCGCACTGAAGCCCGTAGGTTGCAACGCCGTTCTGCCCCTCGAGACCGACCTTGATCTCTGATCGCATGCGGCCGTCTGGATCTGGTTTCGCGGTCCCCGTGATCACGGCGAGCTGTACCGGGTCTACCGGGTCCACGGTACCACCCCCTGTCCCCGCGGCAAAGAATGACCGAGCGGCTGCGACGGATGGCGGCGTTGAATCGTAGATCTTCTTCGCAACCTCATGCGATGGTGCGCCGGCTTCGCACTGCTCGCCCTGCTCGAGAACGCCATTCCCGCAAAAACTCGGGGAAGGCGCGCCGGTCGAATCCGAATACGCCGGAGAGGAACCTTCAAACAGGCAGCTCGAACTGCATCCATTCCCAGATTTCCCGGTCCCGTCATCGCAATCCTCCCCCGCCTCAATCTTTCCGTTTCCGCAGCAATTCGTCTTCGCGCCTCCCGCGCACGCGATTGTGCCCGTATGCAGGCACGTCTTGGGATCGCATCCGGATGGCAACGGTCCACCGGACGTCGCGCGTTCGCACATTTCCCCAGGCTCCAACAACGCGTTGCCGCAAACCGAGTAAACCTCTTCCAAAGGCCGAGAACCTTCGTGGCGACATTGGCTGCTGCATCCGTCTCCATCTGTGACATTGCCATCATCACAATCTTCGCCTGCACCCACATCGCCGTTTCCACAGGTGGAAACGCTAGAGCTTGCGCCGACGTTCCGGCAACCGGCCATGCAACTCTTCGACGCGTGTACGCCGCAGACCCCGCCTGCGGTTTCGCAGGCCGTCTTTGTCGTCGGTGTGTTGCAGAGACTCCCGTCCGAGATTGGAGACGTTAAGCTTGTCGCGCCTGTACATGTGAGTCCAGGATCACATGCTTCGCCTGCTGCGACATCAACGGTGCCATTCCCACATGTTCCGCCAGCTGTCACCCCTTTCACAGATAAGAAGAGACACGTTGTTGGATCGCAAAGATCGCCCCCGAGTCCAGACTTTGGCTCACATGCTTCGCCCGCCGCGGAACCAGCTGGCATGAGCGTGCAGGGAAATCCTTGCGACGTTTTTCCAGCCACGCAGAATTTTACGTCTGTCGTTTCAATGATCTTGTTCCCGCAGACAGCGACCTGACCGGACTGCGCAACCGCACCCGTTGCAAGACATGTGCCGTTGCAGCCCGGTGGAAGCTTTCCGCCCGTGTCAATGAGCGATCCCCCGACGGTCCAAAGGCGTGCGACATCGGTCCGCGTGGATTCCCACTTCGCGCCTCCGGAGGAGGTCAGTGCCTGGCCGTCTGCGCTACATGCATCCGGCGCGCTGACCGGAGTCGCAACAAAAAGTTGACGCGCGTCAATTTGCGTTTCGTATTTTTCAACTGGAACAACATCCACACGCTGTGCTGTACAGGAAGCTTCCGGGCCGGTCATCACACGAAACTTCCATTGGAATCCATGCGCGTGATTCAACCCGGTGAGCGGCATCCCATTTTTCCCTTTGATGCCGGTTGGTTCTGAAACTCCGCTCTTTAACAGAACGCGATAGAACGCCCCAGGCTCGAACGGCGATATGGGAGTGATGTGCACATCCCGTAGCGTTGACGTCAGTGATGACGTCAATCTCACTATTTTGATTCCTTTACCAAGAATGAACGGCGCGGCGAGTTCGGTTTCAAAACAATTTTCATTTTTACATTTGGCGATTTCTACGATTCCCGGCACGGTAAAATTCTTCGCATCCATCGCATCCGAGAAACGCGCCCAGACGAGCGCATTGCTACAGGCAAGTTGACAATTCGGCGCGTAAGCCTCAATGTGCGGCGGAACGAATTTAATGAACAACTGTGCCATGCCGATGAATGAATATGAATCGCTCGCTCGCGCGTTTACGGAAACGGGTACCGCGCCGGTTTCGTCATGGCCCGTCACACGCACGTCGCAGTCGTCTGTCGGTGTGATCGTCGCTCTCGAATCCGCGGAAACGCTCGTCGCGGTTTTCTTCCCGGTGTACCAGTCCCACGTATATTGTGAGCAGTCGAGGACAATGCACGCATTCGACGCATCAAGCGGGACGGCTTCGTAGTCTGCGGTCTGGTTAGCACCGGTCATGGTAAAAAGCGGCGGCACAACGACCACGGACCCGATAGATGCCGCAGAGGTTGACGCGCTCGTTTTGAACCGAAAACAGTATCCAAGCGTGCCGCCCGCGGCGTCCTTCCCGCATTCCTTCCGCTCCGCCATCGTAGCACCGCCAATGCCTTCTGCCTTCACCGCCGTCGAAACCGTCACGAGATAGGTCGTCTTCGTCGCGAATGCGAAAGAAGGAATGAGTTTGACATAATGCTCTCCCGAGAGCGGACGCTTCCTGACCGTGACGTTCACCGCAGAGGTCTTTGCGCATGGATCGCCTGATGACGACATGCACTGGAACAAACGAATGGTTTTATCATTCACGGTGGTCTCATCGAGCACGCGCGTGAACCGCATCACGACTACAGAGTTGATCGGCGCATCATTCCCGCCCGCACGTTCGCTCCATGGCGCTGGAGACGGAGAAACACCTGGCCTTGCCCCAGGCTTGCACTCTTCGATAACTTCTGGCGCAACGGGAATGAGGCCGGTGGACATCACCCATGCATACTCCGCACTCTGCGAAACGGCGCCACACGATTTGCTTTTGTCGAGGCAGACGCCGTTTGAACAACAGTGTTCGGCCGGGCTACAGGCATCCGGAATCGTGTTGCAATTTTGGACCGCAAACTGAACCTTATTCGACGGAATGCCCGTGACGGTAAGCGACACGGGACCCGTCAGCGCGCCCGCAGGAACCGTCGTATCGAGTTCCTGGGCTGTGAATGCATCCGAAACAAGTGCGGCCTTGCCGGAATAAAACGTCACCGACGGTTTTTCGACAAATCCTTCTCCGCTGATTCTCACTTTCGTTCCGATCGGACCGAGGGCAGGTTGAATTGCGCAGATCCCCGGTGTGATCTTGGACGCGAGATTGAGGGTGAATGAGGCATCATTGGACACGGCACCATCGGAACGTGTGAGCCGAACCTTGTATTTCCCCGCATCTGTTGTTGCACCGACGCCCGTGAACTTCGATGGAAATTTGACCACAATGCGATCGTCGCGCCAAAAACCGGTGCCACAGGCGGAGGGGAAAGCCGTATCGCCGACGGCAACACGACTCGTTGCATCAACAAATTCCACTTTCCCGAGCGATGAGCCGAAAAAACGTCCAAAAAGGGTTACATATTGACCGGCAGTGCCTTCGATCGGATCAACGGAATCGATTGCGGGCGATGCGCCGAAACTTTTTTCTCTGACGTCAAACGTGATTTCATTGCTTGCGGCAACACCCGTCTTGACGCTGACCGGATATGGGCCGATGTTCACGACCGGAATACGGAACCGAGCGCGTTCCGGAAGCCATCCCGTCGGAATGAGATCCGTGCCGCCAAATCGCACCTTGCCAGCGGAAGAGCCAAAACCGACTCCAACGAGTTCTACCTCGCTCCCAGACGAACCGGCCGGAGGCAACGCGCTGCAGACTCCCGGCCACTCGGTTGTGTCCACGACAAATTTCCCTTTCGTGACGTCTTTCAGACCGCTCGCCGCGTTTTCAATCTGGATCGGACCCGACACGGCTGCGTCCGGTACCGCGACAATGGCTTCCGTATTCTTCCAGGTCGTGACTCCGGGCACGTTGCATGCAACGGGCGCGACCGCAACGATATCGTCGGACGCCCCGGGACCGCCGAGGAAGACGACGTTGCCGGGCGTGTATCCGAAATTTGTCCCTGAAATTGTGACGAACGTTCCGCGCTTGCCGTTCTTGGGATTAAAATCTTTGATGCTCGGCTGGGCAACGCACTTCCCGCTGCGACAAGTGCCTGAGGCGCAGTCCGTATCTTTCACGCACGAACCCGCAGAGCACGCGCCGCAATAGTCGGGACGCGATGGATCGCCGCCGCAATCAATGCCTGTTTCGGATGGAGGATCGAGTGTGAGATTACAGCACTTATCCGAACGAACAGCGAGAGTGATGCTGCTTTTCGGAGATACATTCGTGTCGATATCTTTTGCAAGGGTGGAAAGCGTGTGGAGGCCGAGCGATGCGGCGGTCGTGCTCCAATCGAACTTTGCGGCAAACTCTTTCTGCGGCGTTCCTCCGGAAGGCCACGCAACGCCAATGAAATGCAGATTGTCAAAAAATTGAACGATCGCGACGCCGGCATCATCCGTAGCGTCCGCGAAAAGCGAAACGATCGAATTTGCACAAAAAGACAGACCGCTATTGGGATAGGTAAAAGCGACAGTCGGAGGACTGACATCAATCAGCGAGCCTGTCCGGAATTTTCCCTCGCACGGCGATCCAAATGCGCCGCAGGCAACCGTTTGTCCGCTCGTGGACCGGATCGATGCGCTCACATTCACGATGTGGCTCGTATTCGCATCAAAACAATTTTTGTCCGCATGCGGCGCCGGGCACGTTTGCGACGGAGTGAACGTGATCACTTGGCCGTCAATCGCGACGGTCCCGCCAACCGTGGATCCTCCTTCCTTCCGAATCACGATGGAAGAGGCTCCGGCATCATCCACGGTTTTGCTAAAAACGATCTTGACCTGGACGTTGCGGATTGAAACAGCGCCAGCCGGCGTGATCGAAACGACCCGAAACGCGGTGGACGCTCCCCCCGCGCCAAACCCGCCTCCCCCGCCACCTCCTCCGGTCACGATCACGCCTCCGTCTTCGCCTGTCGCTTTCAAAAGACGATCAATCACAAAGCGGGTGATCGCCCACGCGGAAAGGATGATGACAAGTCCGATGATCGCATTCGTGATGATCTTCCGCGCCGTCTTCGTCTTCTCCGCCTCGCCGCCGGCGGTCATGTAGATGAAACCGCCGTAGAGAATGAGGACAACGAGCACGAGTCCGATGAGGCTTACCGCGACGTTGATGATCCGCGCTGCGATGATTCGTGGGTCCGTACTCGGCAATTTGATGGTCTTGCTGACCGCGGCGAGTCCGGTATCCGTCTTCTGGGCGAACGCGGGCGTCGCGGGTGTGACGACCATAATCATCCCGCCGAGCGAAAGGGCGAGGACGCACGCGAAAAAAAATCGGCGAATTCTCATGTCATCACAATTTAAAGTCGCACACGTCCGTGGACTCCGACTTTCCGTTGCAACAGGTTTGTGGACCGCTCGTGAGCAAATCTTTCCCACCACACTTGGACGCTGGATTAAAACAGTTTTGATACTGATCTTGCACGTCGGAGGTCAGATGCGGAAGGTAATAATTCAGCGTCCCCGGGCCGGTTCCAGATGGCAAGAACGGACGATGCAAGATGATGACCGCGGATTGCATCGCTGTATCCGGAGGGATTTTTTTCGGATCCAACGCCGCGCCGCTCGAGGAGAGAAGGAGCATCCCTGTTGTCCACCAAAACGTGTCCGTCAATTTCTTTTCGTCGTTTCCGGTCGCAACGAGACGGACCGTGTTGCTGTTCAGCGTGGACGATTGGAGGAGTTTATCGAACGTGACGCGGATCTGCGCATCGAGCGCGACCTTCGAACTCGGCCCGAGCTTTGACGACGGCGTCGTATCGAGAATCCGCGGCGGCACAAGGTTCAGCTCGTTCAGGGTTCCGAAACTCCACATGTAATCATTCTCCCCATGCAGTGCCGGGGCCGTCACCTTCCCCTCACCTTTCCCATCGAGTACATTGCCCGCAAGATCCACGACGCCGTCATAATAACCGCCGGTCACGAGGACCGCTTGCGGAAGATTTTTCGGATCCGGCCTTGCGGCTTTTACGCTCACTCGAATCGTGACGGATTCCGGAAGACAAAACACGTCCCGTCCACACGAATTGATGCCGCAACGATCATCCGGAACGAATTCGGCGGTTTGATAGTCGTTCGAAATGCGGAATTCCCCTGACAACGCTTTAGACACGGACCCGGACTCTGCAAAAACTTGAATCGTTTGCTTCGCACTCGTCCGGCCGCTCACGGGAATCGGATCTATGGGTTCGCTGAAGGTGATTTGGATGATGGCGTTCCGCGGGTGCCTGTCGCCGGCAAGTGGCGTAGCCGCGAGTACGGTCGGCGGCGTAAGATCAATCTCGGTCGAAACTTCGAAGAGCCAACTGTACCCATTTTTTATATCTCCAATAAACAACGGCGTTCGCTCACCGTTCTGTTCAATTTTTTGGATTCCGCGGAGGTCACCTTCCAAATCAACCTGATAGGTCACGTTCGCTTTCGGACTCCCGAGGTAAAATTCTGGCTTGCTCGCACGAATGACGAATGTCTTTTGGTCTGGCGTATAAAAAACCATCATCTGCGCAGAGGTCATGGCCGCAGTGCTGCCGGCAGACGTACGGTATATTTTTATCACGTTGTTATTTAAGCCTTTTGCCGTGCTGCTTGTCGCATCGGTCCAGCCCTCAATAAAGGATGCGGGATCGATCCGATCCTTAAACGTGATGATGATCGGGGTGTTGCGAGGCACGTTCTTCGCATCGCTCGCCGGCACATGACTTTCGATGAGGATTCCAAGCGACCCTGATCGGCCGTGAGCGCCCGTAAAGCCGGATCGGCCGCGTGCGCCGCCACCCGTGACCCCGCCCGTGTAGCTCCCTTCGCCGGTGAGCGAACTGATGATAAACGCGGTAATGGCCCACGCAGACACGATGATCACGAGTCCGATGATCGCATTCCGAAGAATCTTCTGCGCCTGCTCAATCTTTGTTGCATCACCCGCGGCCGTCATCCAAAGGAATCCGGCGTAAAGGAGCAACACGAGAAAAATAATTCCAAGAAACCCGAGCGCGATGTTGATGATCCGTCCGATGATCGTGATGAGATCCGAGGAGCCGCCCACGCCTGCGGCCGCCGTGACGGCATTGACGTTGACGGCACTGCCAGTAAGGCCCTGTGCGGAAGCAAAGGCAGTTGGTAGTAAGCCGTAGGCAGTAGCTAGGGACAAACCGAATATGACGACGAGGGGTGTCCCCCGCTTTTTCGCGCGTTCCAAAAGAATCCGTGGAACCACGGGATGAGTATAGCACGATGAGCTCAAATCTTGCGTTGCGTCCCTCACAGTATCTTCTCGAACGGCTCACCCAACAGACTTGGGATGCATGATCCGATCACCGTCCCCAGTGCATCAATGGCTTTGATCGTGAACTGCGGGAAGTGATATGGCACGGTAAATTTCTTCGAAAGCGGTTCAGATGCGATACTCTTCGTCCATGTGATACTCGTCGTCGCTCCATCGCTCGCGGCAACGGTCTGCTCCGCCAAAACTGTGGCGGCTGGCGACGGACAAATCCCTGTTGCGCAATAATATCCGGGCGTCTGTTCCAGACGCAGCTTCACCGACGCCGCGTTGCCGCGGAATCGTACCTGCCAGAATTTCACCCCATCCGTGATGCTCGGCCTTCCGCATTGCATTGGGAGCGTCGCGCGTACCACCACTCGGCTCGCCATGCAGGACATTCGTTCAAAATCACACCCGGTGAACCCAACAGCTGCTGGAAATAAGTAAGCTCCAGCGGCACCATCCCAATCCTGGCTTAGAAATGTATACCATGGGCCACCTTCTATCAATATCCCGGTGTACGGCGGCAGGGAGGTAAGACTTGAGGACTCTGAAGAGATACCTGAATTGGACACATATCGCAATACGCCAGATACAGATTCGCTCAAAGACGAAGCGACTCTGGCGGTGAGACGGATATTGCCCTCTTGCAGGGAAGAGAACGGAACATCCACACTTTCTCTGGTCACAGTGATGCTCGGTCGAGCGAGCGTGAGCGACGGATCACCGAACAGATTGAACATGAAAAAGTTCTCGACTTCTTTCAACCGAAGGAAGACACGTTTCGCTTGGGTGAATTTAAGGTTGTAGAGTGCTTCGCCTGCAGTCAAGTTGCCATCGAGAAATACGGACTGCCAGAACGGAAAATCAATATCCCAATGCGACCGCGAGGCGGCAATGAATGCAGTGACGCCATCTGCCCGGCCAATGAGGTCCTGCCCCATGGATGCGGAAGGATAGTCCATACCAGCGACCTCGCAGCCGTGGACATACATGATCGGATGTTTCTGCGAAAAGCCATGGCCGCCAACGGAAAGCTCGTAGCCGATCGTATGCGGCCACTTTGTGATCCCAGTGTAGGAGCCGTGGCTCTGTGACGTGACGAAATCCGCTTGATCCGCAACCGACAGGTCCGCGATATCGCCACCCGCGTCAGAAGAACAATTATGGTTAATGAAGCGGTGCGTGAGCTTCCCTAATATGTTGAGACCCGGCAATGAAAACGTAGGGTTCGCGCAAGCTGCACTGATAAAGATACTGTGACGTGGCGCTGTTGGCGGCGTCCACTGCAGGGTTTTTGTGACCCATCGAGATACTTCATCTGCGGTTTTGACCGGGATGCGTCCGACAAAAAAATTCGGATGAAAATCAAAATCAGCGGCCCATGACGGATTATCGATCGGCCAATCGGTATCAACGGTCGCAAAATACTGATCGGTCGGGGTCGGTTCTTGCAGATCCGTGTCAGCACCGATGCCCGCGATATAGCGAATCGGAACTTCCCACGGCTCTGAAAGCTTGGTCACATACTGCTTGCTCTTGTGGATACTTGGGGCACCAACAAGGAGAACGTATTTCGCTCCCGCTGCCGTCGTCCGGATCGCGCGCAAAAAATTGCGCATCTTCTCCTGGACATCAGCTCCAGACACCGTGCAGGCGATCTGGTCAATAAAATATATCCCTGCGTTCGACTTGCTCTGAATGAACGGTTGGAGTGCTGTCGTAAACATCGGGCGCGTCAGGACGACATACTGAAGCGTAGACGGCACGACCGGACTCACTGTGTACTGCGCACAGGGATCCACAGGTGGAGGCAGTGCTGGAATCGGTGTCGGAGTAACGATAGCTACTGGAGAAACTGCTCCACCATCGCTCACGGTCGCTCGGCCTCGGTATTCCAGATCTTCGTCAATCGACCTACTGGAAGCAAACTCGTTATTTGAGGAGAAATCATTGACCGTGTTGATCTGTGTTCCAACGCGGTAGTGAACGAAAAAGGCATCTGAAAGATCGTGCACAAGGGTTGCCCAATTTGGGCCGTAGACATCACGCGCCACCTGTTCGCTCCTCACCCAACGCAACGTCCCGCCTCGCGCCACGGCATAGACGTGCGGGTCTGATTGCACTTTAACCATGCGTGTGCCTGGTTTGTATGTGACAGCACCGCCGATCGGAATCGCCGCCAACTCTGCATCTGTAATGAACTTCACCCGATCAAAGTTTACGAACCAGCTAGAATAAATCCGATCGTTCGGAAAAACATAACGCTTTCCATTTCCGCTGTAATAGTAGACCGCTGGCTGACTGGCTCTGATCAAATCGCCTGGATTCAATTCGGCCGCGTGAACGGGAGATGCTACGCAGAGTCCCACAAAGCAGAGTCCCACAAAGAGGAAACGGGAAACAGGAAACTCTAAGATCACGAACAGATACTGACGATTCATGTCCAAACTATAACACGCTTTGTAGCAATTGTGTCACGATCGCCTTCACAGCATTGCCATCCGCTCGACCCGCGACGTCTTTCATCACCGCGCCCATCACGCGCCCCACGTCTTTCTGCGTCGCGTTCAATGTCGAAATGACGTTCTTCGCGATCGCCTCGATCTCCGCTTCTCTCATCTGGGCTGGAAGATAGTTTTTGAGGAGATCAATTTCTTTCTGTTGTTTCTCTGAAAGATCCATCCGCCCGGCCGACGTAAAATCGGCCAGCGCATCCGTGTACTGCTTCACCATCGTACGAATGATGTGCTCTGCCTCCTCGTCGGACAATGGGTGACCAACGTCAATCTGTTTGTTCTTGAGACTCGCACGCACGAGCCGCAACGCCGATAGCGCGGATTCGTTCCGCGCCTTCATCGCCTCTTTCATGTCGTGTTCGATTCGTTCAGTCAAATTCATTTCCGTCGGTAGTTGATATCAAACCTATCTACAATCTGCTATCTGCTAACTGCTATCTCCGTCTTAGTTTCTTTGGCTCTTCTTTGAGCTGTCCGGTCTTTGCGAGGTAGGCGTAATTTTCTCCCTTCTCTACGCGGCGCAAAGCACTATCACGACGCCTGTTGCGGTTCGGGTCTTTCTTATGAAACCGCACTTTTTTTGCTTGGATGATTTTGCCGCTCGCTTGCATGCGACGCTGAAAACGACGCAATAGTGCGTCGAATGTTTCCCCCTTGCGGCGTTTGACTTCGAGCATGAGATGGCTCTGTTCTGTCGCTGGAGTGTACGGGAACACGTAAAATCCGTCAAGGGTGAATTCACCCTACACCTTCGTCTTCTCCAATTTCTTTTTCACTTCCTGCACCACCTTGCGCACATCCACGATTTCTTGCGTGCCCGCATCCATGTCGCGGATGATGGCGGTGCCGTCAATCACCTCTTTTTGTCCGATGATGATCGCATATTTCACCTTTTTGCGGTTTGCGATTTCCATTTGGGCTTTGATCGCGCCTTTCCCGAACGTTTCGCTCGCCGCAATCCCCGCCTTCCGAAACTCTTCGAAAACGGCAAACGCCTTCTTCCGCCCCTGTTCACCGAGCTGCGCGACAAAAATGTCCGTCGTACGTTCCGGCACTTCGATTTTTGCCGCTTTCAGACAATTGAGCACGCGATCAAGGCCCACGGAAAACCCCACGGCAGGCGTGGGCCGACCGCCGAGAAGATCGGAGAGACCGTCATACCGTCCTCCCCCGCCGAGGGAAGCTTGCGCCAATGTTTGATCGGACGAATTCGCATAAAACTCAAACACGGTCTTTGCGTAATAATCCAGCCCGCGAACGAGATATGGATTCAACTGATATGGGACATTGAGTTCGTCCAAATACTCGAGCACACGCATGAAATGCCCTTTCGACTCTTCGTCGAGCCAGTCAACGATTTGCGGCGCTTCGGCTTTCATCTCCTCGACCGCCGGGTCTTTCGAATCAAGAACGCGCAGCGGATTCTTCGCGAGTCGCCGTTTGTCTTCTTCGGAGAGTCTGTTCCGCCGGCTCCGAAAAAAGGAGACGAGGGCGTTTTTGTAGTTTGCGCGGCTCTCCGGCATGCCGATGGAGTTCACCTGCACGGTCGCATCAATGCCAAGCTCCTTGTAAAACAGATGCGCGATCAGGATGAGCTGCGCGTCAATCACCGCATCCGCGTCGCCAAGCACTTCGCAACCGAACTGCTGGTGCTGCCGATATCGCCCATGCTGCGGACGGTCATGACGGAACATGGGGCCGAGATACCAGAGTTTGACCGGCTGGGGTTGATTGAACATCCCGTGATGGATATAGGCGCGCATCACCGACGCCGTCCCTTCGGGCCGGAGCGATACGTGTTCCCCGCCGACCGTGTCAAAACTAAAGAGCTCCTTTTCGACAATGTCCGTCTGCTTGCCGACTCCGCGCACAAAAAGTGCCGTCTCTTCAATGATCGGCGTATCAATCCGCTCGAACCCGTATGCTTCCACAAGCTCTTGCGCTTTCCGCCGCATGAGGTGCCAAAGCGGCTGGTCATCTGGAAGGAGATCCCGCATCCCACGCACAAGTCCGATCGGCGGCACGGTTTTTTTCGGAGGCAATTCTTTTGACACCGTTTTTTTCGTCATCTGCATATTTACAAGGGGTAAGATGGATTTTGAAACAGCTTCCAGCGGTCGAATGGCCAGCCACGAAGCCACACGCGTCCAACGATGAGATTTCGTTTGACCGGACCGAAGAAGCGTGAATCAAGGCTTGCGATGCGATTGTCTCCGAGGACGAAAAAATCGTCGCTCTTCAGGGTGACCGTTCGATTGGTCGCCGTATATTCCTGATCCAGATAAGACTTTTCGTCAAGGGCGATTCCATTCGGAAATTTTTCGTTGAAAATTTTGATCTGCCCTCCGGCGATCTCGACCGTCTCACCCGGGAGGCCGATCACGCGCTTAATGAAGTATTGCCTCTGATCGTTTGGATAGCGGAGCACCACGATATCGCCGCGTCCCGGCGGGTGGAAACGATACGACAGTTCATCAATAATGAGATATTCATGATCAAAAAAATTCGGCTCCATGGATGCGCCCTTCACATAAAAGGGTTGAATGAGAAAATACCGGACCGGAAGAATGATGGCGAGCGAGATGACAAGTACCTGAACGAGCTCGATCAAGAACCCGAGCGCCGCTGTCTTCGGCGCCGTTTTTTCAATATCGTGCTTTCGAGAAAAAGGGAATGGCATGTATCGGTCAGTATAGCGGAACGTGCATACATTGTCGAGATGGATGGAAGAGCCCGTTGCAAAACTCTTCTTTTTGTCATTGCGAGGAGCCGCGCGACGCCTG
>CAYIQM010000014.1:0-15851 GCA_964365615.1 uncultured Gammaproteobacteria bacterium
ACTACGAGTATTTTATGGTGCTATGTAGAGAAGAAAACTCAACCAGAAAATCAGATAACCTTCTACGAAACCGACGATGGTAAGATTCGGGTAGTGTGCGTGCTATGCTGAATTCGCGCACGTTCGTTCTTCTTGAAACGATGGCAGCCGCTATTGCAAAGACCTGTCTGCAAGACCCACTCGTATCCCGTGTGACGGTCAGAGCATGTAAACCGCATAAACTCGCGGCCTGCGAAGCTGTCGGTGTTGAGCGGGTATTTCGGAGAAGCCCTTCTCATTCTTTTTAATCACCCCCTAAGCGTTAAGCGTCTAACGCAAAAGAACTTCAAAAATATGATGATGACCTCACGTGAGTTTGTTAGAGAGTTGCAAGCACTGATTGAAAATAAACACCTCTTGCGACACCCATTCTATCAACAGTGGTCGGCTGGAACCTTGCCGGTATCGGTGCTGAAAAAATATGCAGAACAGTATTTGCATCTAGAAAAAAATTTCCCGCGTTTGTTGAGTACGGTTCATGCACCGTGTGAAGATTTTTCTCTCAGACAGGTGATGAGCGATACCTTACATGACGAGGAACATGGAAACGAGAACCATCGTGAGCTGTGGCTGCGTTTTGGTGAATCTGTCGGCAACGATCGTGACACGATGATGGCGGCAGAACCGTTGCCAGAAACAACGAGGACAATGAACGGCTTGCTGGAGGTATGTCGCAAATCTACCCTTGAGGGAATCTCGGTCCTTGCAGCGTATGAGTCTCAAATGCCAGAGGTAGCCGCGAGTAAACTTCACGGATTAAAAATGTATTATGGAATTACGGATCAGCGTTCAACGGCATTTTTTAGAGTACATCACGTGATGGATGATGAGCATCGAAAATCTTGGTGGAATGCGATTGAGCAATATGTCAACACTTCTGAGCAGCGAGAGGCAGCTCGAAGTGCCGTTATTGCCGCAAGAGACGCATTATGGAGTTTCTTGGATGGAATTTGTCGTGCCTATTTACCTGACCGCCCAGCTCTTGCCAAAACGGGCAAACGCATGTATCCTCTATGAATTCGCTTACGAATAACCCTATCTATGGCATACGCGCGTCGAAACGATCATTTTGGTGGTGGAAACAAGTTCGGGAGAGCGCCACACGGTCGCAGTTTTTCAGATCGCGGCGGAGCCAAGCCGCTGATGTATCCGGCGACATGCGGAGACTGCGGAAACCGCTGTGAAGTTCCGTTTCGACCGAACGGAAAAAAACCGGTCTTGTGTAAAAGTTGCTTTGCTCAAGGAAATAAATTTGATGGGGATCGCTCCATGGGCAACGACGATACGGCAGCCCAGCTCCGCTCAATCCATGCAAAGCTCGATGCAATTCTAAAGGCACTCAACGCCAACGGTCTCTCGCTGTAACCAAATGGATCACGGAAGCATCATCATTCGCTTGAGCGATGTCTCGTTTGGCTACGGTGAAGATGATCCTATTTTGGATGAGGTGAATTTTTCGGTGCGTGAAAACGCGAAGATCACCATCATGGGACAGAACGGTGCCGGAAAGAGCACGATTCTGAAACTTTTATCGGGTGCGTTGAAGCCGACTGCCGGCGGAATCCATATCCAAAAAGACGCGACGATCGCAACGGGCCTGCAGGTCATGGAGCGGGAACGGATGGACGACACCATTTTGGAATTTTTTTCACGCGCCTTTGTCGAAAAAACCTACGACATCGATCGTCGTATCGCGAATGTCCTTGAAACGGTCAACATGAAAGCACCGCTTGATAAAAAAATCTGCGAATTTTCTGGCGGACAACACGCGCGACTTTTGCTGGCATACGCCCTGATTCAGGAACCGGACATTCTGCTGCTTGATGAACCGACCAACAATTTGGACAAAGCGGGCATTGAACATCTGACCGGTTTTTTGATGACGTATCCAAAAACCGTGCTTGTCATTTCCCATGACGCGAATTTTTTAAATGCGTTCACTGAGGGCGTGTTGCATTTGGATGCGCATACACGCAACGTTGAGCAATACGTCGGCAACTACTTAAACGTGGTCGAAGAAATTGCCGCAAGACTCGAGCGCGACCGCAGGAGAAACGCGCGTCTCTTAAAGGAGATCCAAGATCGCAAAGACAAAGTCAATTTTTTCAGAAACAAAGGAGGAAAAATGCGCAAACTCGCAAGCAAGCTACACGACCAGGTAGAAGAAGCGGAAGAACATATGGTCGAGGTGCGCCGTGAAGACAAAAAAATCCGTGATTTCTTGATTCCGGCGCAGGAATGTCGCGACGCGTTGGTAAAAATCTCATCCGTTCGCGTGATTCATGATCATGCATCGGATCATATTGACGTTGACATCGTTATTCGAAAAGGGGATCGGTTGCTCGTTTCCGGTCCAAATGGAATTGGAAAAAGCACGATGCTTCGTTCGCTTGCCGAGAAAAAAAATCCGAACGCAACCATCGGCGAAGGCGTGAAGGTTGGGTATTATCGTCAGGATTTCAGTGGTCTTGATTTTGACGCAACCGTTTATGACGAACTGGAGAAGGTGATGGAAGAACCGTCGAATGAACGCTTGCGCGCAACCGCCTCTGAATTCCTGCTCACGTCTGATTTGTTGAAAAACAAGGTCCGTTCGTTATCCGAAGGACAAAAGGGGCTCTTATGTTTCGCGCGTTTTGTCCTCCAGCACCCGGGACTGCTCATTCTCGACGAGCCGACCAATCACATTAATTTTCGCCATCTTCCGGTCATCGCACGCGCGTTGCAAGACTATACAGGCGGCATCATCATGGTCAGTCACATGGATGAATTTGTACAGCAAATTTCTTTTACGCAATTTTTAGACCTTGGAAAAATTTCCTAACGGACGACACACACGGACGGCACGCTCCTTTGATAAAGAAACTGATTTCTGTTATGTTCTCATATCGTTCTTTGAATATTCGTATGCAGTGTTTTGTCGTCAAAAACATTGACGTCAGCATGCTGCATACGACAACCATGCATTCGGCTGGAATCGTTGCGGTGGTCGCCAGACGGAGGAAATCTTATGGCAAAATCTCGAATGAAGATGATCCTGATTCTCGGTTGCGGCGGGACCATCGGGATGGTTCCGAACGCGCAGGGTATACTCGAGCCGACGAAATCCATCGAGGATATTGTGGGATATGTTCCCACGATTGCGCAAGTCGCCCAACTCGAGTTAAAGCAGATCGAGGATCGCGACAGCACGGAGCTCAATCCGAGCCACTGGACGCGGTTCGCGATCTTGATCGCGGATGCCATCGCGAGTGGGAAGTATGACGGCATCATCGTGACTCACGGCACCGATCCTACAATCAGTATGCTAATGATATGTATGCGTGCTCTGTTTTTTTCTCAAATCTCATGCCCCCATTCTTTCGTAAAATGACTCTTTCCGGCTTTCTCCTCCTTGCCGTCTGTTTTGTGCTATTTTTGTCCATTTCTCGATCTCACGCCGCTTCCATCTCCTCTGGTGATCTCGTGAAAGGCCCAACCGATGCCGTCTACTACTATGGACAGAACGGAAAGAGATATGTGTTTCCAAACTCAAAAACATACTTTACCTGGTATACAAACTTTTCAACGGTCAAAATAATCACCGCAGATGAACTCGCATCCATTCCTCTCGGTGGAAACGTCACCTATCGTCCAGGTGTCAAACTCGTCAAGATCACCACAGATCCAAAGGTCTACGCTGTTTCAGCTTATGGAACATTGCGATGGGTGAAGACAGAAGATTCTGCACGAACGCTCTATGGAACAGATTGGAACAAGAAGATTGATGACATCCCCGACGCCTTCTTTGTGAACTATACGGTTGGTGCAGACATTGCGACCGCTTCTGATTTTTCTCCTTCTTTTGAGACTCTTGCTGCGAGAGATATCAATACGGATAAAAAGCTTGGAATATCAATTTGGTCTCCAAAATTGAACTCGACATTTCAATTGCAATTCTCCGGCGATTTCGACGCATCCATTGATGCGGACGTGTACGATCTTGATCTCTTTGAGACGACGAAAGAGACTATCGCCATGCTTCATGCAAAAGGCAAGCATGTTGTCTGTTATATCTCTGTTGGCTCGTGGGAAAATTGGCGGCCAGATACAGCCGCGTTTCCGTCAGAAGTGATTGGAAAGGATTATGCGGGATGGCCTGGAGAGAAATGGCTGGATATTCGTCGCATTGATCTGCTGGGCACCATTCTTCAAAAAAGATTTGATGTGGCAAAAGAAAAAAAATGTGACGCAATCGAGCCTGACAATATTGATGGGTTTGGGACTGTCACTGGATTTCCTCTGACGTCTGCTGACCAACTGAATTTCAACAAGTGGATCGCGGAGCAAGCGCACAAACGAGGCATGTCTATTGGATTAAAAAATGATTCGGAACACATAAGCGATCTGCTTCCGTCTTTTGATTGGGCGCTGTTGGAAGATTGTCATGTTCAGGGGTGGTGCGAACAGGTGATGCCATTCGTTTCCGCTGGCAAAGCCGTCTTTCAGATCGAATATACGGATACAAGCGCAACACTCGCAGAGATGTGTCCCGTGGCCAAGAAACGTGGCTTTAGCACTTTCTTAAAGCATCGCAATCTGGACGCATGGATACAACGGTGTCCGTAGACGTTTCCCATCTCTTTTTGCATCTTCCCGTTCATCGCTGTACTATATTTCTATATGGATCACGCGCTTCCGCAAAAAATCCTCGCGCACTGTCCGCTCTGCCAATCCGCTTATCCAACCTCCCTCATTCGGCTTTTGGGCGAACGGGGGACCATGCGCCTGTTCCATTGCACCTGTAACTCGTGCGGGCATGCGGTGCTTGCGGTTGTGCTGGAGACGTCCGGATCCGTGAGTTCTGTCGGGCTCGTCACAGATCTCGAGGTCACGGACGCCCTGCGTTTCCAGAACGCAAGACCCGTTACGGGGGACGAATGCATCGCAATCCACCGGCTTCTTGAAACAAATAGCCAGAGCTTTTGTGAACGGCTCTGCAGCCCGTCGGCGGCTTCTCCTCTTGACAAAAACGCCTAATTTTTCTACGCTTCGCACACACGAATCGTTGTATTTGTATGCCCTACCCCATGAACGTCGCGAGCCGAACCGATCTCGGCAAGCAAGCGAAACATCTGCACGAACGCGGAGAAATTCCCGCAGTCGTGTATGGACACGGAATTGAATCGCGAGCCGTTCGCATGGCGCGTTCGGATTTTTTGAAAATTTACCGCACGGCAGGGACGTCCTCGCTCATTGATCTCACGGTGGATTCCGCTTCGTCCGTCAAAGCGCTCATTCAAGAGGTACAGGTGAATCCGATCTCGATGGAGCCGTATCATGTTGATTTCCGACAGGTACGCATGGACGAAGCGCTCGTCGTTGACGTTCCCCTCGCATTCGTCGGTGAAGCGCCGGCGGTCAAGGAGCTTGCCGGAACGCTCGTGCATCCGATTCCGTCGGTGAAGGTGAGCTGTCTGCCCGCAGACCTTCCACATGAGATCGCGGTGGATCTTGCAGCGTTGAAGACGTTTGATGACGCGATCACGGTCGGGACGCTTCTTCTCCCGAAGGGCGTGAAGGTTCTTGATGATCCGAACGTGACGATTGCGGTCGTGACGCCTCCGCTCACAGAAGAACAGTTGAAGAAGATGGATGAGGAATCGAAGGTCGGAGACGTGACGACGATCAAAACGGAGGCGGAAGAAAAGAAAGAAGCCGAGACGGCGAAGGCCGCGGAGGAGAAAGCTCTGGAGGAATCGGCACGGGCATGACGATCATGCAGGAAGATCGGTCTTGGCCGCTCATTCTATTCGTCGCGGCGTTGGTTCTTCTTGTAAGCGGCATGTTGCTGTGGGTTGCCATTTCAGGGATCGGACGAAAAACGATATCCTCCTCTGTCCTCACGGTTCCACCGCAAGAAAACGCAGCGGCGTCGGGAGCGATGTTCGTTCCGCGAGCCATTGACGGTATTCGTGTTCCGGCGACGGAAGCGCATCTTCTTCCATTTGCCGTCATGATTGACAATCATGCGGATGCGCGACCTTCGGCCGGGCTCGCGGCCGCGAATCTCGTATTTGAAGCGCCGGTCGAAGGCGGACTCACGCGGTATCTGGCCATCTATGATGCGACCTCCACGGCCGAGATGATCGGACCGGTACGGAGCGCGCGTACGTATTTTGTCGAGATCGCAGAGAGTCTCAATGCCGCGTATGTGCATCTTGGCGGCAGTCCGGAGGCACTTGAAAAGCTCAAGAAGATACGCGGGTTTCGGAACCTAGACGAGATAGCGAACGGCGCTTTTTTTTGGCGTTCGGGCAAGCGCTCCCCGCCGCACCATGTCTTTACGCGCATGGATCTTCTTCGCAGCGCGGCTCTCGTAAAGGACTGGCACGTTGCCCCCTCTCATCTATGGTCGTACAAGGAGGACGCTCCGCTCGAGAGTACAACCACAACCGTCCGTGGGCGGGGTCAAGGTCCTTCCGTTGCGTACGGCGGGGCGAGCGACGTGTCATGGACGTATGACCGAACATCGAATGCGTATCTCCGGACGCTCGCACGAAAACCTCACGTGGACGCGGACGGAACGCGCGTACAGGCAAAGAACGTCGTCATGATGCTCACGGACGCGCATGTGGTTGATGCCGAGGGGCGACTCGCGCTTCGGACCACGGGCCGCGGCGCGGCGATCGTCGCAGGGGATGGACGGACCGTCCCAGCGGCATGGCAGCGCTCGCCCGGCGAGATGTTCCAGTTGTACGGAATTGATGGAACGGACGTATTCCTCAATCGAGGAACGACATGGATCGAAATCGTGACGTCAAAGGAGGTCTTTGAAAAAGCTGCTACACTGAAATGACATGGCAACGCAACGATCCTATCGCATCACCGGCGGCGTTCCGCTTACGGGCGACGTGCGCATCACTGGCGCGAAAAACGCGGCGACCAAAGAACTGGTCGCGGCATTGCTTGCGGATGAGCCGGTGACGCTCGAGAACGTTCCCCAGATCGGCGACGTCGAGGTCACGTTCGAGATGCTTCGGGCGCTCGGGGTGAAGATCACGCGTCGCGATGCCCGGGTCACGGTTGATGCGTCGAAACTCAAGACATCGCACGTTGCAGAAGCGTTTAGTCGGAAGAACCGTATCCCGATCCTTCTTCTTGGGCCGCTCCTTCATCGCTTTGGAAAAGCGGTCATTCCCGCACTCGGTGGGGACACGATCGGAGCGCGTCCCGTGAATTTTCATTTGGATGCGTTGAAACAGATGAGAGCGGAGATCACGATGGACGGAGACGCATACGTCGCGACTGCAAAACGGCTCACCGGAGTCGTCATTGAGCTTCCGTACCCGTCCGTTGGCGCGACGGAAAACATCATGCTTGCGGCAGTGAAGGCGAAGGGAAGCACCGTCATCAAGAACGCAGCGGTCGAACCGGAAATCGTTGATCTCGCGCGCCTGCTCCAGTCAATGGGAGCGATCATTTCACTCGAAGTCAATCGCACATGGATCATCGAAGGCGTGGACGAACTCCATGGCGCGACGCACCAGGTGATTCCGGACCGGCTTGTCGCCGCGTCTTTTGCCGTCGCGGCCGCGCTCACGGGTGGCGATCTCTTTGTCCGCGGGGCGCAGCAAGAAAATCTCATGTCGTTTTTGAACGCGCTCCGTCGCGTCGGTGTTCCGTATGAGATTCGGGAAGACGGCATTCGTTTTATGGCGCCGAAAAAAATTCATCCAATCGCAATCGAGACGGATGTGTACCCCGGCTTTTCTACGGACTACCAGCAGCCATTCGTGATCTTACTCACGCAGGCACAGGGCGTCTCCGTCGTGCATGAAACGGTCTATGAGGATCGTTTCGGCTACACCGAGGCGTTACGCGCGATGGGTGCGAAAATCCAACTACATAAAGAGTGTCTCGGCTCGAAAGCGTGCCGATATGTGAATCGCGATGAGCGCCATAGTGCCATCATATCTGGACCATCGCCGCTTCATGCAGCGGAAATTGCGATCCCGGATTTGCGCGCCGGATTTTCGTATCTCATTGCCGCGCTCATCGCGAACGGGACGTCGCGCCTCACGGGGGTCGAGCACATCGAACGCGGCTACGAAGATATTTTTGGGAAGCTGAAGACGTTGGGGGCAAAAATTACAGTTGAGTAATTCGAATCTCAAGGACGCGTTCCTTCCCTGCCAAATCTCGGTGCACGCGGATCGTTGCATGCGCAAATAATTTTTTCGTGAATTTCACGAGGCGTTTCGTTTGTGGCGGATCAAATTCAAGATACGCGGCGGTGAAATGGACATCGAACGCCGCGAGTTGGCGCAAAAATTTCTCGATGATCTCGAGTCCCGTCTTTCCCGCGAAGAGCGCGGTGCTTGGTTCGTAGTTCACGACGTCCGGCGCAATTCTTTTTTTGTCTGATAGCGGCAAATAGGGGAGATTCGCGACGATCGTCACATGTTGTGTAGGGGCACGGCGCGCCGTGCCCCTACGCTTCAACCAGTCCCTGACATTTGTATCCAAAAGATTCGCGCGCAGAAACGTGATATTTTTGACGTGATTCAATCGCGCATTTTGCCGCGCGAGCGCAAGCACATCAGAAGAGATGTCGGTCGCAAGCACACGCGCACGTGGGAGATGTTTTGCGATCGCAATCGCAACGGCGCCAGATCCGGTACCGACGTCCCACACCACGACCTGCCCCCCTCCTTGTGTATCGGAAGGAGTCGTCGCAAGTTCAGCCAACAATTCCGTCTCTGGCCGCGGGATCAAGACGCGACGATTCACATGGAACGGCATCCCATAGAATTCCTTTTCGCCCGTGATGTAAGCGATGGGCGTATGTTTCTCGCGACGGAGGAGAAGACGATTAAACCGCTCGTAGCTCGTCGCTCGTAGCTCGTCGCTCGCATGTGCGAGGAGCCAGACGCGGTCTTTTTTGAGCACAAAGGCAAGCAAAATATCGGCCTCGAGACGTCCAAGGTCTCGATCCACGGCACAGGTGATGCGCCGAGGTTGCAGACGTTTTGTTGCATTTTGTATAGCGTCTCGTACGTTCATATTGGCAACTCCGAGTATATCTGATTCACACGTCGGTATTCCACTCTTGCACCATCTCCAAACTCGTGGTAGCATCGCTCGCAACCACGTCAACACACGAAAAAACGCATGTCCGCATCAAATCACATCTCTATCCGTGGGGCGAGGGTTCATAATTTGAAAAACATCTCGCTTGATCTCCCGAAGAACAAGCTCATTGTGATGACCGGCCTCTCCGGGTCCGGGAAATCGTCCCTTGCGTTCGATACCATCCACGCCGAAGGTCAGCGACGCTATATGGAAAGCATGTCGTCGTACGCGCGGCAATTTCTTGAACTTCAGGACAAGCCGGACGTGGATGAGATTCTTGGGCTTTCGCCCACGATCGCGATTGACCAAAAATCCTCATCGCATAATCCGCGTTCGACGGTCGGAACGGTGACCGATATCTACGATTTTTTCCGGCTGCTTTTTTCGCGCGCCGGCCGCGCCCATTGCCCAACGTGCGGCCGTCAGGTCACGGAACAATCACAGCGAGAAATCGGCGATAAGATCCTCGCGATGACACGGGATGCGAATGTCGTCTTGCTCGCCCCCATGGTGCGCGATCAACGGGGCGAACATAAAGTCGTTCTGCAAGCTGCGAAGAACGCCGGATACCACGAAGTGCGGTACGACGGCACGCTCGTGGATATTGACGAGCTCCTGCACGTGAGGATCGATAAGACGCTTCCGCACACGATCGAGGTCGTTGTGTTGAAGCTCGAACAAAATACGAGCCTCGTGCTCGACGCATTGCTTGAGACGTTGAAGCAGGCACTTGATCTCGGGAATGGCCTCATCGTTGCGTTCGACGAAGCGTCGCTGCATGAGACACTCTTTTCGGAGTCTCTCTTTTGCGCGCGCTGCAACCTCTCGCTCCCGACGCTTGAGCCGCGACTCTTCTCGTTCAATTCGCCGCATGGCGCGTGTCCGGCATGCACCGGCCTTGGCACGAAGCTCGTGCTGGAGCGCGATCTCGTGATCCCGAATAAGCGTCTGACGCTTGCGCAGGGTGCGATCAAGCCGTGGACGCGCATCTCCGGAAATCAGAACTCTTATCTGAAGCTTCTGGAGGAGGTTGGGATGAAACACGAATTCTCGATCCACGAGGAAGTCGGGAAGCTCCCGAATGCGGCGATCAAAATCCTGTTCGAAGGGACACGCGACGGGACGTTCCCAGGCATTCTTGCGATGCTCGAAGAAAAATACCGTCAAACGGATTCGGAATATGTTCAGAAAGAAATCGAAGGATATATGCGCGTTCTGATCTGTCCCGAATGCAACGGCCGTCGCCTGCGGAAAGAAGCGCTCCTCGTCACCGTCGCGTCGAAGGGGATCGCGGACCTCGTCGGACTGTCGCTTGACGACTGCTTCGCCTTTTTTGAAGGTCTGGGCCGCGGTCCGGTCAAAGTGAAGCCGTCGAAGGTCGTACGGTTAAAACAGGAAACGAAAGCGGATCCATGCGGATTCACGGAGCGTGAGCGGATCATCGCGGACCAGGTGTCTCACGAGGTGAAGCGACGGCTTGCAAACCTGCTTGATGTCGGGCTTGGGTATCTCATGCTTGATCGAAGCGTGATGTCGCTTTCGGGCGGCGAGGCACAGCGCGTGCGTCTCGCGGCGCAACTTGGTTCCGAGCTCTCGGGCGTGATTTACATTCTCGATGAGCCATCCATCGGGCTGCATCAACGTGATAATGACAAACTCATCTCGACGATGAAGCGACTGCGCGATATCGGCAACACCATCATCGTCGTCGAGCATGATGAGGCGGTCATGGATGCCGCGGATCACATCGTGGACATCGGGCCGGGCGCGGGCGAGTACGGCGGCGAAGTCGTGACCCAAGGCACGCTCGCGGAAATCAAGAAGAACAAAGAGTCGCTCACCGGGCAGTATTTGATCGGCAAGAAGCGGATCGAGGTGCCCACAGCACGACGGAAGGGGAACGCAAAGAATCTCGTTGTGCGTGGCGCGGCCGAATATAATCTGAAAAACGTGGACTTGAAACTGCCGCTCGGAAAATTCGTGTGCATGACCGGCGTTTCCGGATCGGGGAAGTCCACGCTCGTGCTTGACATCCTCGGCCGTGCGCTTGCGGCGCATTTCTACAACGCAAAAGATCTGCCGGGCGCGCACAAGAAGATGGAGGGGATCGACAACCTCGATAAGGTCGTGACGGTTGACCAGTCGCCGATCGGTCGCACGCCGCGAAGCAACCCCGCCACCTATACCGGCGTTTTTACGACGATCAGAGATTTATTTACGGAAATCCCAGAGGCAAAAATGCGCGGCTATGACGCCGGCAAGTTTTCGTTTAACGTCAAAGGCGGCGGTCGCTGCGAGACGTGCGCGGGCGAGGGATACATCCAGATCGAGATGCAATTTCTCCCGGACGTGTATGTCGAATGCACCGAATGTCGCGGAAAGCGGTACAACCGCGAAGCACTTGAGATTCATTGGCGCGGCAAGACGATCGCGGACGTGCTCGACATGACCGTTGAGGAAGCGCGGCGTTTTTTTGTGGATCAGCCGCTCATTTACGAGAAGCTTTCCGTGTTGCACGAAGTCGGTTTGGGCTATGTGCGGCTCGGCCAGCCCGCAACGACGCTTTCGGGCGGCGAAGCGCAACGCGTCAAATTATCAACGGAACTTTCGCGTCGCGCCACGGGTAAGACGCTCTACATCCTCGACGAACCAACGACCGGTCTTCATTTTGACGACATCAAGCGGCTTCTCGTCGTGCTGCAAGCGCTGGTTGACAAAGGCAATACGGTCCTCGTGATCGAACACAATCTCGATGTCGTGAAGTCCGCGGATTGGGTGATTGATATGGGGCCGGAGGGTGGCTTGAACGGCGGTGAGATCGTCGCAGAAGGCACGCCAGAAGAGATTGCAAAGTCAAAGAAAAGCCTCACCGGCGCATATTTGAAAAAGTTGGTGTAGTTCGTTCATTATTTGCGGTGGATTGGAAATTTGATGGTATGCTATGCGTCCAAAAGGACGCATCTCTATCTTTCCATAATACGAACCCTCCCCTTCTTGGTGCAAGAGGGGGTTGGGGGAGTTACGCGTGGATTTCTTGGAGCCGTCTTTTCGTTTTGCGCATGAAGCCGATATGCTTCCGTCGCACTTTAAATTTCCGCACGAGTTCAATCTTGTTAATGACCGGTGAAAAGATGGGATAGATGCGTTCGACACCAATCCCTTCCGTGACTTTTCGGACGGTCATGGTTTTTGAAATGCCGGCGCCGCGCACGTTCAGCACCAATCCCTCGAAGACTTGAATGCGCTCTTTTTCCTCGCCTTTGGATGTCACGTCTTTAATTTTTTGGTGGACGCGGATCTGCATGCCGGTGCGGATGTCTGCCGGTTGCATCGTCGCGAGTTTTTGGGTTTCAGCCATAGTGGCAACAGGGTATCAAAAGTGGTAAATGTGTCAAGGAACCTCTGAAAAACGCGATCTGCTTGTGCTTCCCTCGTCAACTCCTCGACGTATGTTCAATACTTCTGCGTCGTCGCCTCGGTCCAGCACGTCGCATCTCATCGTTTTTCAGAGGTTCCTCAAGAGTGAGTGCGTCTATTCAGATGGGAGTTGCGTAAGAATCGCGTCAGCGGTTTCTTCCGGACCCCTCATCTTCGTCGTGTCTATCACGAGATCGTACTGCGACAGATCGCGGTAGTTGACGCCGTAATATTTTGCGTAGCGGAGATCATCTGATGCCATGCGCGCCGCGATGTCGCGCTCCGTATCCTCCACGCTCGCGTCGAGCGGTTCGTCTCGACGCTCCATATCGTTCGCGTGTTGTTTGGCATCAAAAATTCTCCGCGCCGCTTCGCGCGGATCGCAATCGAGAAATATTTTGAACGAATGTGGGATGAAGTGCCACGAGAGCCGTCCCTCGATCACGAAGTGATCTTCTTTTTTCCCAAGCTCGCGCTGATAGTCGTCCACGGACATATCTGTCGTCGCGTCCGTCTCGCTCTGCACATTGAGCTCATTAATCGTGATGCCGCGCTCCAAGGCCATCTTGCCGCGAAGCCCGCCCATGGAATGGAATGTCATTCCGAGGCGTTTTGCGATGAGCTTTGCGACGCTTGTTTTGCCCGAGCCGGGCACGCCGGAGATGGAGAGAATCATAGAGGACAGGTTACAGGGGACAGGTTACAGAGGACAGGTTACAGGGGGACAGTAAATGGCAGATAGCAGATGGCAGATGGTAGACGAAGAGGAAACGGGAAACAGGGATTAGGAAACAGGGAACGAGTTAGGAGAGTTGAGCGATGAGCACCTTGAATGCAGGTGCAGGCGCAAGATCAAATTCTTTTTTTTCGTCTGTCGCGGGGTCGCGGAAGCCAAGGTGCACGCTCTCGAGCATCAAACGCGGCGTTGTGATGTTTCGATCTTCCCGTCGCCGTTTGTAGAGCGGATCGCCCATGATCGGATGGTTCATGGCAAGCAAGTGCGCGCGGATTTGGTGCGTGCGTCCGGTCAATATCTCCAGTTCAAGCAGCGTTGCGGCGCGGAATCGTTTGAGAACGCGATAATGCGTCCATGCGACTTTGCCTCCCGCCTCTTGTTCAGGCCGCGCAGCCATGCGCTGTTTTGTTTTCGATCGCGCTATTTTGAATTTGATGTCACCTTCCTCTTTTTCCATCTCGCCATACACGATGGCGATATATTTTTTTTCGACCGTATGCTCCGCGAATTGGCGTTTCAAGTCATCAAATGCGTCTTGCGTCTTCGCGATGACCATGAGGCCGCTCGCTTCTTTGTCCAGACGATGCATGATGCCGGGTCGTGACGGGTCTTCGCCGACCTTCGCGATCGCGGGATCGTGCGCAATCAAAAAATCAACCAACGTCCCGTTTTTCGTTTTTGCATCCGGATGGACGAGAAGGCCAGTGGGTTTGTTCACGACAATCCAGCTCGCCGTCTCGGCGAGGATACCCATCCCCAGATTCCTCTCACCTCCCCCTGTATCCCCATCCTTGTCAGCAGAAGGAGGGGGAGTATAAACCCCCTCCTGCGGTTGAACAGGAGGGGGCAGGGGGGTGGTCTCTACCACATCACCCTCCTTCAAAAACCGATGCACCATCGCCGTCTTTTTATTCACGGTCACGGCCCCTTCTTTGATCCGCTTCGCGATCTGGCTGCGCGTTGTCTCCGGCATCTGGCGCGTTAAAAAAACATCGAGGCGAGTGCCTGCGTCTTGTGCCGTGATGATCCAGACATCTTTCATGAAATGTTATGGTAGCATGCGCTCTCACAAAACAAATAGGAAATCATATTGACCGTTGATCGTGTTCATGGTAGATATGTTTTCGGGATAGAAACGCCGTTTTTCAACAAATGATGAGATCGTCTTTCGCATGGTCGCGGAGGATGATTGTGTCAGAACGGCGGCTTCAGGAGGGTTCTCATGGCAATAGACGACGTTGGCCAGATCCACGATCCGGCCGACATCATCGTCGTGCCAGATCTTTCGCCCTTCGAACTCGTTGCGTTGGCGAGGAAGAGGCTTCAACCCACTCGATTTGACCCCGAATTCCTTGGCTGGAATTTTATCCGCGGCTCGTCGGGGCGGGTTGTCGAGGTTCGCACGCGGTGTTTTGAGGTGGTGACGTGGACTCCGAAAAGGCGAGTCGAGACGCCGGAGATCATCGATCAGTTTCGAAGGTTGGGCGCAGATGGCAATACGGGAGTGTTTCTTTCGTGGATCACGCAAAAGAAGCCCTCTGGTTATTTAGCGACGATCCCATCAAAGGACTTTTGCTATCGCGATCTTGCTTCGAAATCGGACAAGATCTGCATCCCGTACTTCTACAACGATGCCGGGAATTGTCTGCTTACGCTAGATGACTTCACCGGTACGTGGAGCGACGACTGGACCCTCGTGGCCTGTCGCGAGGTGACCGCTCCCTTCTCTTCCACGCTACGTCTTTGATCACCCTGCACACCTCTTCGCAGCGACGAAAGGTGTGGGGGTGATTATCATTTTTGGGATAAAAACAAAGAGCGCACCGTCGAGAGACAAGAGCGCGAGTTCCGTCTTGCGACGGTGCGTCTCTTTGTCTCACGCGGTGCGCGAGATTTCTAGCCGGGCTAGTACTTGAGGTCGGCGGCCATCTTCTGGTCCGGCCATTTGCAGTCGTCGGCGTCCAGCCGGAGTTGCGGGCAGTCCGTGAGCTTGTAGCCCAGCGTGGCCAGGACGACGAGCTGAGACTGCAACGTGCGCAGCTTGGTACGAAGGGTCTCCGCCTCCTCTTGGAAAAGCGTCAGGTCACCGAACGGGTCGCCGGAGACATGGATGATTACGCCCTTTCCGATGACAGCCTGTGGCATCGTGGGAGTCTGCCTGCGGAGCTGCGCACTTTCCACGAACCCGCTCGTGCTGGCGTAGAAGGCCTGCAGGAGAGCATCGCCCTGATCCTGTACCTGCTTCATGAAAGCCTGCGTCGTCTCGTCGGTGGCCTTCTTCGCAGCGAACGCGGTGGCATGTCGCATGCTCTCCAGACATTGCATGGCCACCGACCTGACACTCACCACCCCTTGCCAATCTTCGTTGGTCATGTTTTCTCCGCGGCCCGCCTTCTCGATGAGGCGTCTCGCGGGATTGGCCTCGGACGTTTCTGCGGATGTGGTGTCGCATCCCGTGAGGATGCACGTGATGGCGATGACGCACGACAGTTTGGTGATCTTCATTTGTAAGTCCTCCTGTGGAACACTCCGACGATTCGGAGCG
>CAYIQM010000015.1:0-14551 GCA_964365615.1 uncultured Gammaproteobacteria bacterium
GATGGCAGATAGCAAATGGCAGATGGCAGGTCATTTTAAAACCTATCTACTATCTACTATCTACAATCTACATCCATGAACCCAACGTCCCATATCCCCGTGATGACCTCTCAAGCGATTGAGTTTCTCCATGTGAAGCCGGGAGGGCGGTATCTCGATGGGACACTCGGCGGGGGCGGGCATACCGCGGAGATTTTGCGACGTTCGTCGCCGGATGGAAAAGTTCTTTCTCTCGACGTTGATCCACAGGCGATTGCAAGGTTCAAGAGATCCCTCGACTCGCGTCGCTCGCTCGGGATGACTTCAGCGCGATGGAAAGGTGCGGAAATCAATTTCCGCGATCTTGGAAAGATTGCACAGCGGGAGAAAATGACGCCACTTGATGGGATTCTCCTTGACCTCGGGTTCTCGAGCGACCAGATGGCAGATCCAACAAACGGACTCTCCTTCAACGTCGAAGGTCCGCTCGACATGCGTCTTTGGCGGAGCACAGAGCTCACGGCCGCGGACATCGTCAACGCATGGCGCGAACGTGAACTCGCGGATCTGATCCGGACGTATGGCGAAGAACGGTTCGCACATCGCATTGCACGGGCCATCGTCACGGCACGGAAACGCGCGAAGATCGTCACAACGACACAACTGGCAGACATCGTTGCCGCCGCTGTTCCATCAAATTACGAACGGGGACGCATCCATCCAGCCACGCGAACATTCCAGGCGCTCCGCATCACCGTGAACGACGAGTTGAACGCGCTCCGCGACGCGATCTCTGGAGCACACGACGTCCTCGCCCCACGCGGCCGGCTCGTCATCATCTCATTTCATTCGCTTGAAGATCGGATCGTCAAACGCGCCTTCAAAGAGAAGGCGCAGTGGAACACGCTGACAAAAAAACCTCTCGTTCCAACTGAACACGACATGAAAGAAAATCCGCGCGCGCGAAGTGCCAAGCTCCGAGCCGCTGAAACAATATAAATCGCTACGCACGAATCCATCTCTATGCCACACGCATTCGCACTTTCCATGACACGACCTCATGAGACGTTTCATTTTCCAATGCCGCTCGGACGGCGGTTGCCTCGAGGTCTGTGTGGATGGAATCTGATTCTCCTCGGCCTCACGATCACGCTTGGGCTCGTGTACGTCGTCCTCGTGAATGCCGCGTCGTCGAAGAGCACCATGTACCGCAACGTCGAAAAGCGTGTCGAGACGCTGAAAAACGAAACGACGATTTTACAAGATTCCATTCTGGCCCTTTCGTCGCTTCAAGCGCTCGATGGCCGCGCGCGCGAACTCGGATTTGTGCCGATTGACCGTATTGAATTTGTGAATCCTGCTGCAAACGCCTTTGCGATGAAATAGGGAACCTCCGTCGTTTGTATGGTATGATTTTTTGATGAACACGCGGATGCGAGCGCTTGGAGGGTTGTGCGTTGGCAATCTTTTTGGCAGCGTGTTCTGGTTTCCATTTTGGTGGTATACAACGGGCCTTGAACGGTTGACTGCTCGGCTGATGCACGGACTCCGATTTCGGATGTTGGAATATGGCTTTGCGGTCTGGATCCAAAATTTTTTCGTGCCGATGTATGGGCAGTATGATCTGACCGGGCACCTCATCAGCGTGTTGATCCGTTTTGTCGTGTTGATCGGCCGTGCCGTCGCTTTTCTCGTCGAAGCCATTCTTTCGCTCGTCGTCCTGTGCGTTTGGATCCTTGCTCCGGTTGTCTTTGCACTCCTTTTCGTTTCGAATCTTGTTCGAAGCGTTTCTGTGTAACTATGGATGAAACGCCTCACACGTCCGACGCGATCGTCTGTGCGACATGCGAAGGTGATACGCGTCGATCTGCGTCGTGTTCGGCTTGCCACGGAGCTGGAGTTGGCGTTCCGTCCCACGATGGATTTCTCGTGTGGTCGGAACCGGTTGATGCGTTTACGATCGCGCTGCGCAAGGCCGCGCGGACGATCAATCTTTTTTTTCATCTGTCGCTCTCGGCCTTCGTTGTCGGCACAATCGTCTTCTGTGTTTGGCGTGTCGGGACAACGGAAGATCTGTCCGAGCTTGCTACGGCTGCGTATTGGACATCTGGTCAAACGCCGGTCACCTGGCTCTGGCTCGGATTGCTTGTGGGGTGCTTTCTCATTTTTCGGATTTCGGAGTACACGCACGAAGCACGGTCGCTCCCGAATTGGGGCGCGATACGATCGCCATCCGTCAAGAAAAATCCCACAAATACGAAGACCTCATATCGCTTTGAGATTGAGCCGTATTTTTCGCCATCGGCACGAGACACGATTGAAGATGCGTATCGAATCGCGGCATCGCTCAAACGGACGGAGATCACGCCACAAACGCTTTTCGCCGCCGCGCTTGCGAGTTCCATTGGAGGCTTTTTTATGGTCAGGCTGGGCATGTCGTTCGATTCCGTCAAAATGGCGATCGCGCGCGTGTTGAGCCTTGATCCCGGCGGCAATCCGCCGATCGCGCTCTCCCGCGACGTCAAACGAACGCTGGCGCTCGCCTACGCGGATGCCTGCGCGCATGGGCGAAAACATGTGAGCCCCATCGAGCTCTTTCTTCAATCTTTCATGGACAGTCCAAAAATTCAAGAAGCCCTTGATCAGCTTGGATTTCCGCCAGACCATGTGCGTCGCGTCGCGGAATGGATTCGGCTCGAGGACCACCTGCGCGAAGATCACGAACGGTTCACGCTGCTCGCGCGATTAAAACCGAAAACGGCTATGAACCGGGCAATGACCGCGCGGCAAACGCGGCTGTTAGATCGACATAGCGAAGATCTGACGGCACTCGCGCGTTTCGGCTATCTCTCGCCGATCGTCGGGCGAGAACACGAAGTGACGGAGCTCTTGCGCGCGATCGAAAGCGGCCGCAGGTCTGTCGCGCTCGTGGGCGAGCCCGGCGTCGGCAAGATGGGGATCGTCGAGCATCTTGCGCGTCGCATGGCCGAAGAGGATGTCCCCCCCGAGCTCTTTGATCGTCGGCTCGTCTCCGTGAATCTCGCGCAGGTGATCGCGGCCGGCGATCCTGCGCTTGCGTCAGAACGATTTGTCACGATCTTGAACGAAGTTGGTCTCTCGGGAAACGTGATTCTCGTCTTACAGGGCATCGAATCGTTGACGGGAGCGGGGTCGGGCGGGCCCATGGATCTTGCGGAAATCTTCTCGACGGAACTGGACAAAGGATATTTCATCGCCATCGTTACGACGACGCCGCGCGCATGGGCGCAGTATCTCGAACGACGGAGCCTCGGCGCACAGCTCGTCAAAATTGACGTCCCGGAGCTCGGCGTCGCAGACACGATCGCTGCGCTCATGGCGCGGTGCGGCGCGATCGAGGCGCGGCAGCGCGTCTTTTTTTCCTACGCGGCGCTTGACCGGGCCGCGAAGCTTGCAGATCGCTACATTCACGATACGGCCGCGCCGGAAAAGGCGTTCCACGTGCTTCGCGAGGCCGCGGTCGCCGCACGCGGCGCGCGCGGCGAAAAAACCATTGTCACGGCAGAAGACGTCGCGCGGATCGTGCACGAAAAAACAAAAATTCCCGTTGAGGCACTGACACGACTTGAAACGGAAAAGCTGCTGCATCTCGAAGGACGATTGCACGGTCGCATCGTCGGCCAGAACGAGGCCGTGACGGCAATCTCGCAGGCTCTGCGACGCGCGCGCGTGGAATTGCGCGAAGGAAAGCGTCCGATCGCGAATTTTCTTTTTCTTGGCCCGACGGGCGTCGGAAAAACGGAACTCGCAAAAGCCATCGCTTCCGAATATTTCGGGAGCGAAGACGCGATGGTTCGGATGGACATGTCAGAATATCAAGATGCGGCAAGCATTGCGCGCCTGATCGGAACTGCGGGAGATGAACGGGGTGGATTGCTGACCGAGGCCGTCCGTCAGACGCCGTTCGCGATCGTGCTCCTCGACGAACTCGAAAAAGCGCACCCGGACATCCTCAACCTTTTTCTTCAAGTCATGGATGACGGACGGCTCACGGACGGCGTGGGTCGCACGGTGGATTTCACGAACACGATGGTGATCGCGACGTCGAATGCCGGAACGCAGTTTATCCAAGATGCAATCGCGACGGGGAGAGCACTTGACGAGATCAAAACCGGATTGCTTGAGCGCGAACTCACAGGCACGTTCCGTCCGGAATTCCTGAATCGCTTTGATGGCGTCATCGTCTTCCGCCCGCTGACGATGGATGATGTGACGCAGATCGCGTGGTTGTTTGTGAATGGAATTGCAAAGCGACTCGAAGAAAAAGGGATTAACTTTACAGCGGAAGATGCGGCGGTCGAAGAGCTTGCGCATGCCGGATATGATCCGCTCTTTGGGGCGCGCCCGCTCCGGCGCGTCATGCAAGAACGGGTTGACAACGGGTTGGCGAACCTTCTGCTGCAGAACAAGATCGGACGGAAAGATACGGTTGTGCTTGAAACCGGCGGAAACTTGAGAGTCGAAAAAGCTTTGATGTGACGCGTTCGGAACTCATCCCCTTTGCTCTTCTCGTCGCGGCGGCCGTCGCGTGCCTCTCGTTCGCATTGTCTTTTTTTTCTTCGAAGCTTGCGCGTGCGTTCGGCGTCGTTGATATGCCGTCCGGAGGACGAAAAATTCACGCGCGGAGCGTCCCGCTTTGGGGCGGGCTTGGAATCGCATGTACGCTCGTTATTGCGTTCCTCATAACCTTGTGGTATAATATATCCGCTTTGGGCGGCCTCGGAACGCGACAATTGGCCGGTTTTCTTGCTGGAATTCTGATCCTCCTCATCGGCGGACTCATGGATGATCGCCGTCCGCTTCCACCGCGCGTGCAGATCCTGTTTCCGATCCTCGCCTCTCTTGTCGTCATCGCGAGCGGCACGGGAATCATTCAGATCACGAATCCGGCAACGCAACGCGGATTTTCACTCATCTGGTGGAAGAGCGGCTTTTTTTCTCTGCCAGCAGATCTCATCACGTTTGCATGGCTCCTCATTGCGACGTACGCGACAAAACTCCTCGATGGGCTTGACGGGCTCGTCGCCGGGATGGCCGTCATCGGTTCCGCGCTCGTGGGTGCGCTCTCATCCTCCCTTTCGTTTTTTCAGCCGGGAATCGCGATCCTCTCCGCGATCATCGGAGGCGCGTATCTTGGGATTTTGCCGCGGAACGCGCATCCGTCCAAATTGTTTCTTGGAGAAGCCGGATCAACCATCGCAGGTTTCTCCCTCGGTGTGCTTGCCATTCTTTCGAGCGCAAAAGTCGCCATTGCGCTCACGGTACTTGCCATTCCCATCACAGACGTCGCGCTTGTCATCGGGAGCCGCATCCGTCGAGGCGTCCCGTGGTACGAGGGGGACAACGCGCACCTCCATTTTCGACTGCTGCAGGCAGGGCTTTCGCAGCGCACCGCCGTTTTTTTATTGTGGGCGATCGCGCTGTTCGCGGGACTCATCGCCCTGACGCTTCAAACGCGCGGCAAAATTTTTCTGATCGCGACGCTCATCGTCCTCACGACGCTCATGTCTTTTGGAATAGGGAGCAGGAGAATAGACGAGAGACGAGAGAGAACGAGAAAGAGGGATGCACGATGAAGCGATTTCGTCTCATCCCGCTGTTCCTCATCGTTCCCGTCGCGCTCGTGGGAGGCATCATCACACAACGCTCGCTCGCAGAACCGCAGAGGATCGTTGATCTGCGTACAAGTCTCACCTTCGAATATGCAAGGACCGCGGCGGAGCAGGAACGTGGCCTCGGCGGACGTCCGTCGCTTGCGCCGAACGCCGCGATGCTTTTTGTATTTGAACGCCCTGCGATCCAGACATTTTGGATGAAGGGGATGCGATTTCCGATTGACATCATCTGGATACGCGGCACTGTCGTGGAAGACGTCGCGACGCTCGAGCCGCCACAGCCGGATGATCTCGCGCCTGCGTGGCACCGACCTCGTGTCATTGCAGATCGCGTGCTTGAGGTGAATGCCGGGATGGCGAAGCGTTTCGGGATCATGCGGGGAGTGAAACTTCTCTTGCCAGAGTAACGCTTGACACACAAGCATGTGTTTGATAGAGATGTGATGGGCATTTTCGTCGTTCATTCCAGTCAGTACAACGAAAGAGGTGTCATCCATGTCACAGGATCTTTTGCAGAGAGTGCAGTTTGTCCGCGCCCAGCATCCAAAGATTTGGGAGCTCTGCGCGAGCATCGTGAAATGCAGTGACGGGCACTACAGCGTCGGGCCAGACGATCAGACAGATCTCGTGTCCGACAGCGTCGTCATGAAGGGCGACCTCCTTCTCACGGAGGATGGTCGTGAAGTTCGCGCGAGCCACAACGGCGTGGTCGTCGCGGTTAAACAGCACGCGCGTCGCCTCGTATTGTGGGTCATTGATGATGCTCACACGGATCACGCTGCGTTCGAATCGTCGCCGTGGAAAGAGGGTGGACGAATCTCGATCATCAATGGCGATCGGATTGATCCGAAATTCCTTTCGACGCTGCTCCGGGAAAAAAACGATAGCAGAGATGCTGTCTCGCTCCGCTACGTCGTAGGCGATCGGGTCGGAGAGCGTGCAAACGGAGAGACCTTGTCTTTTCCGAGGAGTGGAAAACTCCAGCTCCAGTTCGTTGGGGAGCCTGGAAAAATCACGCTTCGTTCGTGGAAGGCTCGCACGAGCGAGTCGGGGTCAGCGGATCTGACGCGACAGACGCATGATGTCGCGGCGCAGGTTCTCGAAGCCTGCGCAACGTCAGCGCGGCATTCGACGCGGAAAACCTTGAACGAATTCTTCGGCGCGCTCTTTTTCCTTTCGGATCCGAAGACCCTGATCGCACTGCCGCAAAAGCTCTACGACACAGAAGCTCTTATGCGGCTCTTGCGCATCCCGACGAATAGGGAATCTCCATTCTTCGTCGAAAAGCGGCTCGTGGAGGAGTTTTCTGCTGCATACGAGATCTTTCAGAGGCTGGCGAATAGCGCCTGGGCAAAGGGGAACCAAAAGGAAAGCGCGACGTGTATCATGGATGAGAGTCTTCCCGATAAAGTGCGACAGGAAGTCCTCACCGTTCTCGCGGTTCCTCAACTGCGCGGTATCTGCGAAGTCGCGTTGCGGGTGCTTCTCGGCTACCAACCTCCCGGACGCGTCGTTGTCTATCGTTTGACGAACCAGGGCGGCTATCAAGCCTTCACTGCTTCCGCAGCGTGAGCGTGGTTTCTTCCCGTCAACTCCACTAGTTTCTTCCCGACAACTCTACCATGATCTCGCGCATCCGTGCCCCGACGTCTGTCGGGGCGGGTGCGCTCTTTGTTTTGTTTGTCCTACCATTACGCTTGGCATTCTTCCATTCATCTGCTACCTTACCATCGTTATAATCAGTGATTCATACTTGACGAAAAGAGCCTCTTTCTATATCCTTTGCGCACTATGATTGCCGTCATCAAGACCGGAGGGAAACAGTATCTTGTCACAGAGGGCGAGGTTTTGAAAATCGAGAAGCTGGCCGTTGAAGTCGGAAAGCCGGTTGAATTTGAAGTCCTGCTTCGCGCGGAGGAAGATGAGTCGAATGTTGAGGTCGGAACGCCGACGCTCGCAAAAAACGTTGAGGCCGAAGTCATCGAGCATGGTCGTGACAAAAAGATTTCAGTCGTAAAATACAAGCCCAAGATACGCTACAAAAAGCGAAGGGGTCACCGTCAAGAGTTCACGAAAGTTAAAATAACGAAAGTGTAAAGGAGTAGTGTGTCGTATGAGACTGTAGAGAAACACGACGTTATCTGTCATTTCGAGCGAAGCGCAGCGAAGTCGAGAAATCTTTTTTGCTGAACCATGAGATTCCTCCACTCGCTCCGCTCGGTCGGAATGACAATGATGTATTTTTCTACGCACTACGTGCTGCTAGAGCATTCTTTTTCGATTCGCGAGCGCGTCCGCGATCGTCGTGCCGTCCGCGTATTCGATTTGCGCGCCGTGCTGAATGCCGCGTGCGAGACGGGTGATCTGGACGAGCGTCGTTATCTCTTGAATTTTTTTTGTCAGATACAGCGCGGTTGTGTCGCCGAGGACGTCGGGATCAAGCGCAAGAATGAGCTCCGTGAGTCGTGAGTCGGGCGTCGTCAGTCGCCGGATCAATCCGTCTATATTGAGTGTCTCCGGCGTTCGGCCTTCGATCGGGTCGAGCAACCCACCCAGCACGTGATATTTCCCTTTGAACGCCCCGGAATCCTCGATGATGCGGATGTCCTGGCCCGTTGCCACGACGCAGAGCGATGTTTCCTCGCGCCTCGGATCATTGCAGATGTCGCAGCCAGCGGCATCGGTCCACGCCGAGCAGACGGGGCAACGCGTCATCCCTTCCGTAAGCGCGTCAAGCGTCCGAGCAAATTGTTTCACGATGTCTTTCGGTTGGGCGGCAAGCCAATACGCGTACCGCAAGGCCGCTCGCGGACCGATGCCGGGTAGACGGTCGAACGCAGCAGCCGCGTCGTGGATGGGTTTGGGAAGCATGGAAAATTTGGAGGTTGATTCAGTCCTTACTGCCAACTGTCCCGCCTCTGGCGGGACCCCGCTTACACATAATCATGTAAAAATGTGGCGGGGCCAACTGCCAACTACTTTTTCCCCATGAGACTCTGCATGTCTTTTGCGAGATCGAGACCGCCCATATCCTTGAGTTTCGTCGCCATCAGTTTTTGGATTTTTCCCATCCCGTCATTGATCGCCTCTTTCACGAGGTCCTCCGTCCTTGCTTGATCGCCAAGCACGGACGCATCAATCCCGACCTTCGTCGCGTGTTGATTTCCATCGAACGTGATCTTCACCTTGCCCCAGCCAGCCGAACCTTCCGCATGTTCGCTCGCAAGCGCGGTTTGCAACATTTTTGCCTTACTTCGGATGTCTTTGAATTGTTTGAGTTTGGAGAACATATGGGGTAAGGTTATCCTGCCACCGCTTTTTGATCAATCTATGGTAGGCGGGATCCCGCCAACGGCGGCGGGACAGTGTACAGTGCGGACAGTGTACAGTCCCGATGCCCCAACAAGAAGTCGGGGATCGGGATGCCGACCGTAGCGTCGGCATGGACAGCGAGGAACAGTCGGTACTGTAAACTGCGCACTGTTCACTGTCCACTTTTAAAACGGCGTTTGGGGCGGGGGAGTTGCGGTGATTGGAGCGTTGTGGTCGGGTGCCGTGAGTCGTGAGTCAGGTGACGGGCGTCGTCCGTCGCTTGTCGCGGGTTGCAGTTGCGGCGTGCCGTGGTGTGGCGGCTTTGCGAGATTACGGAAGCTCGCGCGCGAATCGTCGAAAAAAAGTTTGATCATCCCGGTCGGGCCGTTTCGATGTTTCGCGATGTGAATCTCTGCGAGATGCCGTTCGTCGGGCGACAGATCCTCGATGCGATAGTTCCGATCCGCCGCTTTGCGGTAGATGAACATGACGATGTCCGCGTCTTGCTCTATCGATCCACTCTCGCGCAAATGCGCGAGCTTTGGAATCGCTGGTTTTTGCAGCTCGACCGCACGGGCGAGTTGCGAGAGCGCGAGGACGGGAATGTTGAGCTCGCGCGCAATGGATTTTAGTCCGCGCGTAATTTCCGAAACTTCCTGCACGCGGTTGTCAGAGTTCGAGTTGCGCGATTCCATGAGCTGCAAGTAGTCCACGACGAGAAGTCCGAGCCCCTTTTCCATTTGGAGACGCCGCGCTTTTGTCCGAATTTCCATGATGTTCGCGGCTGCGGAATCATCAATATACATAGGTGCTTCGGAGAGGACGCCGAGCGCGTGGCCGATGCGCGTAAAATCATCCTGCTGACCGGAATCGGATAAGTGCCCGGTTCGCATGCTCCAGAGATTGACGTTCGCTTCGGCGCAGAGCAGACGGTCCACAAGTTGCTCCTTGCTCATTTCGAGCGAGAAGATGCCAACGGGTACTTTCATTTTTACACCCACGTGTCGCGCGATGTCGAGCGCAAGCGACGTTTTCCCGCACGACGGCCGCGCGGCCAAAATCACCAAGTCGCTTTTTTGCAAGCCGCCGAGCAGGTTATCAAGATCCGCAAAGCCGGACGCAAGGCCGCGAAGTTTTCCTTTTTCGCGATGGAGTTCGTCAATCCGCTCGAACGCGTCGTCGAGAATGTCTTGGATCGCGGTGAAGCTTACCTTGAGATACTTTTGTGAAACTTTAAAGAGTGATTGCTCGGCTTGATCGAGCACGCGTTCGACGTCTTCCGACTCTTCATATCCAAGCCCCGAAATTTCACTTGCCGCGTTGATGAGCCGCCGGAGCGTCGCTTTTTTTTGCACAATCTGCGCGTAATGCACAACGTGACTCGCAGTCGGCACGGTGTTTGAGAGCTGGATGAGATATGCGCGTCCGCCGATCCGTTCAAGTTCTCCTTTTTCCTGCAGGCGATTCGAGAGCGACAGGAGGTCAATCGGCTCCTGTTTGCGAAAGAGATCAAGGATGGCCTCGAAGATGACGCGGTGTTTGTTCGCGTAAAAATCCTCGACCGTGGTTTGATCGCCAATGCGAATGAGCGCATCCTTGTCTAAAAGCAACGCGCCAAGGAGCGATTGTTCCGCTTCGAGATTTTGTGGTGTGATCTTTTCGAGCGGCGTCATATAGAGGGAACCCTAACGCGAGTGAGTGTGAGTCGCAAGCCCCGCCACCCCGTTCAGGCGGGAGATACGGTGGGGATGGTATACTGAAATAGTGAAAGCTCCATCAAAGGCGTTTGGTCGCGCGGCGCTCCTCATGCTCGGTACGATTGTGGGAGCGGGAGTCTATGCGCTTCCGGCGATGTTTAAGCTGACAGGCATTTTCGCGGGGTCAGTTGTTTTTTGGTTTCTTGCGTGTATTGTTCTTGCAACGCATCTGCTCTATGCCGATATTGCGCTCCGACGCGGAGAGATTTCCGGTCGTAAATTTCCGGGGCATGCGGAAATTCTCCTCGGTCCGTGGGCCGGGTATCTTGCGCGTATCGTGCATCCATTGCTCCTTGCCGGCGTCTGTTTTGCCTATCTCCTGCTCGGCGGCGATTTTCTCGCAACGCTTTCGCGCCACGTTGGTGGGCCAGGCTCTGTTCTTTTGTGGCAAACGCTGTTTTGGATCACGGGAGCTTTCGTTGTTTTTTTTGGATTGAAATTCGTTGCGCGCGTGGAGTCATGGCTCACGTCGGCGTTTATCGTGGTGTTTTTTTTCGTCTTGTCATTATTTGTCATGAACGCAAAGGTCTCACTGTTTGCGACCGCCAATTGGAACCATATTTTCGTTCCGTTTGGCACTTTTTTGTTTAGTTTAAGCGCCCATTCCGTTGTCCCGGATGTCGTTTTGATCTGCGGCCGAAATCGGAAGCGATCGCTCATGGCCGTGACGATCGGATCGTTCGGCGCCGCGCTTCTCATCTGGCTTTTCGGCGTCTTGGGATACGCCGCAGTCGGACCGACGCTCTCGACGAATCCAAGCGACGTTGTGCGCGCGTTTCCGGCGTCGCTCTTCTGGCTTCTTCCGGCCGTCGGCTCTCTTTCCGTCGCAATCTCGTTCATGGCCCTCATGCAAGATTTGCGGGATGAGCTGCATGTCGAATTTCATCTTTCAAAGGTCGTATCATGGATCGTTGCGCTTGGCTCGCCGCTCATTCTTCTCTTCGTGACCGTACGCAATTTTCTCGCCACGGTGAGTTTTATCGGCGGGATTTTCGGCGCAATCATCGGGATTCTCATCTCGCTCATGGCGCTGAAGGCGCATAAAAAGGTTTCCCCTATCGTGCAGAGCATTTCCTGGTTTTGCGCCGCGATCTTTTTTCTTGCCTTCGTCTGGAGTATCCTTACCGTATGAAACGGCCATGGCTTCGATATGCGGGAATCGCGACCGTCAAGTGGATCGCGAATCTGATCCTCGTGTCGCTCACGCTTCGATTTCTCATCCCCGAAACGTTTCGGGGATATGTGAACGCCGCGCCGATCTGGTTGCTTTCGTTTGTGCTCGCGTTCGCGTGCGCGGAATGGGCATTCCGGCGCAAACTACCTGGAAGATCGGACGTTCTCGTGCTCGCCATCGTCTGGCTCATCGTGAGTTATTCGCTCGACGTGTTTCAGGTGCTTTTCACGTTCGGAAACATCTACGTGCTTTTGAGCCCGGAACTGCACGTCACAACTGTGTTGGAAATTCTCGCGATCGCGCTCGCGGCATTTACGACGCGACGAAGGAAGATCGAGGCGGCGCTTGGGGAGGGGATGGAGGAGTGAGGGAAGACGATAGATTGACTGGGAGCCTTCTTTCAGCTATACATAACCTTGCAAATATATGACCAAAGTCGTCTACACATTGGCTCAAGCATTGCGTCGCATCGGGTTCAACTTCCATGAGGAAAATGATCCGCGTGTTCTGTCTATGACAAAGGCTATACGCGACCTCGGTTCAATTCAATTCAAGATCGAAGTTTTTCCTGATGGGTCATGGGCGGCTGAATCTATGAATATAGACGGCATCATGACTGGTGGTACGAATAAAGATAATATCAACGAAACGATTACGGATGCTGTGTTTACCTATTTTGAAATCCCTCCCCAGCTTTGTAACGACAAACTCATGAGAGGTTCAGATGAACCGCTCAAGCTGGAGCAGAGGGTGTATGCCTAGCGCAAGCTTGGCAGATGTAAAACAAAACGACTGGATTCGTGCCTGTCGCAAACGCGGTCTTTCCGTTGAAACGCATCGAGGCAAGGGCGGTCATGTGCTCGTCAAACATCCGCAGAATGGGACGAAATATACCGTGCAATCCGATCTACATCGGGTCATCAATATCAAGATATTCAACAAGTTGAAGCAGTGGGGATTTACCGAGGAGCAGATTTTTGATGTATTGAAATAAACCATGAATCACCGACCGCGACGCCCGAGAGACACAACATTTTTCAACAACATCGCGATGGTCATGGGGCCAACTCCGCCCGGAACAGGGGAGAGCCATCCGGGGAGGTTTTTGACGCTCTCCGCATCCACATCGCCAACGATTTTTCCATCCGCGAGACGGCTTGTTCCCACGTCTATCACGACCGCGTTTGGAGGAATGTGGTCTCGTGTCAAGAACCCTGCGTTGCCCACGGCGGTCACGATGATGTGTGAATCTCGGAGCGTTGGCGCGTGTAAGTCATCTGGCGCAAGCACGGCCGTGAAGGTGCCTGTTTTTTTGAGAAGATACTCAAGCGGTTTTGAAAAGATGTCGCTCTTCGCGATGATGGTCGCGCGCGTGCCGTGCATCGAGATGCCGGTCGAGGCGATGAGCCTTACAATGCCTTCGTGAAGTGGCGGGACGATCGTTCCGCGTCCATCGAGGAGCGCGGTGATATTTTCCGGATGAAATCCATCTGCGTCTTTTGTTGGATCAACGGCGCGAATGATCGCGTCCGTGTCATGTCCTTCGGGCAGTGGAAGCTGGACAAGGATGCCGTGAACCGTCGCATCGCGATTCCATTCGCTGATGATTTTGATCAGTTCATCATTTGACGTTGTTGACGGAAGTCTGCGGATATCCGTCGCGATCCCGACCTCAGTCGCGGCTTTTTCTTTCAGGTTCACATAGAGATGCGATGCGGGGTCTTCGCCAACCAAAATCACGCACAGCTTAGGCGAGAGCTGTTTTGATCTGATCTCTTCTCGAATTTCATCTCGAATTCGCGATGCGATCTCGCGTCCGTTAATACGTTGCATCTGGTGGTGAAAGTTGTTGTCATTGCGAGGAAACCGATGGTCATCGGCTGACGCGGCAATTTTTTCAATCGTGTTCGAATATAGTCGTTTTCGATGAAAAATGCAAGGGATGCATGGTTATCCACAACCATCTTGACAGGAAAAAAGTACGGTATAAGCTAAATATGTGACATTCACATTGGGTGTTTGTTGAAGCCAGTGCCCGTTGACTGCGACTCGCAAGGGAAGCAGCGCGGTAAAGTAGGCGTCTTTTCCCTGGTTGTAGACAATCCTCCTTCGTTAGGAAACGTGTGACTTTTAGTGGATGATCGTGCTTACGCCGTCAAAAGCGGTGAGCTGCACCCACGTTCGCAAAGGAAAGGTCGTCGCGGTCTGATCTCCCGAGATGACGGCGTCAACCAATCCGAAGCGTCAAAGAGTCGCACGGAACTTAAAGAGCTTGGAGAGAGACGGTGACGCTTGTCACCGAACCCGTTGTGTGAGTTCCCCAACGCCGATCGGCAGTCCGCAAGAGCTGCCGATTTGGGGAAGTCCCGAGCGACGTGCGACGCCCGAAAAGCGACGCCCGACGTATAAGGAGCAACGATCTCTCTTAAAGAGATAGGGGATGCGCAAGGTTGACCGATGGTCGACGAGCGTATTGAGCACGAGCCAAGCCCTGCCACCGGTAGAGTGCAACAAGCGGTCTCTTCCTTCTTCAGCCGCCCGTAGCCTTCATCGGTCCCTACCTCTTTCAGGTTTTTCCCACGCACATTCTTCGTAACGCGGGCGTCCCAGTGGGCCGCCCGTATTCTTTATTATGAAACCTCCCCGGTGGGGGGGGGGGGGGCCGGGGGGCGGGC
>CAYIQM010000016.1:0-6273 GCA_964365615.1 uncultured Gammaproteobacteria bacterium
TCGTGAAATTGTTGCACGAGACTATCAAAATGGAAGAAACCACGCAAGTGCGCATGATGCCATCTTCGTTTTCGTGTGTTACAATCATATCCGAACTTGGATACCATGATAACATTTGAACACGTCTCGAAAATGTATCCGCCAGACGTGCAGAGTTTGCGCGATGTGACGCTCCGAGTCGAACCGGGGGAACTGGTCTCAATCGTCGGTCAGAGCGGCGCAGGCAAAACAACGCTCGCCAAGCTCTTGATTGCGGAAGAGCGTCCGACGCGCGGAACGATCACGATCGGCGGATGGGAGATTACGAACATCCGCTCGGGAGATATCCCGTTCCTGCGGCGCCAAATTGGCGTTGTCTTTCAGGATTTTAAGCTTCTGCCGCAAAAAACCGTATACGAAAACGTTGCGTTTGCCCTTGAAGTTGCGGGGGAATCTGCGCGCCGCATTCAGGAAGTCGTTCCACACGTGTTGAAGATCGTCGGGCTCGAAGAAAAGCCACATCGCTTTCCGCGTCAGCTCTCCGGCGGCGAGCAACAGCGCGTCGTGATCGCGCGTTCCCTCGTGCATCGTCCAAAGATCTTGCTTGCGGATGAACCGACGGGAAATCTTGACACCATCAACACGCGCGAGATCATTGATCTTCTCCTCAAAATTAACACTTTTGGCACGACGGTCGTGCTCGTGACGCATAACCGCGAAGTCGTGAATGGACTTCGTCGGCGCGTGATCACGCTTTCCGGTGGTCAGATCGTCTCCGATCACGCCGAAGGGAAATATCTTCTTGGATCCTCATGTCGCTCCTCGTCACATCGCGGCGTATCGTGATCGCCGCGTGGAAACATTTCACGCGAAATGCGTGGCTTGCGCTCACGACGGTGTTCGTGCTCACGCTGTCGCTGCTTTCGGTCAATGTGCTTGTTGGCGTGAACCAGCTTCTGACGCGTTCGGTTGCGGCTCTTGAGGAGAAAATTGACATCTCGGTCTACTTTAAACAGAACACGCCACAGGCGATCCTTTGGCAGGCCAAATTTTTTCTCGCCTCGCTCCCGCAAGTGCAGTCAGTCGAACTTCTGACGGCCGAGCAGGCACTTGCCGCGTTCCGCGTGCGCCATGCGGCAGACGAAAAAGTGCTTGGTGCCTTGGGAGAGCTTGAGAAGAATCCGCTCGGCGCGACGCTCGTCGTCAAAGCGCGACGACCGGGCGATTATCCCTTTCTCCTCGAGGCGATGAAGAATCCGCAGTTTCAGTTCGCCATCGAATCCGTGAATTATGAAGATCACGCAGAGACGATCGCGCGCGTGCGCGACATCGGGCAGTCGGTCCGCCTGTTCGGTCTCGGCCTCATTGCCGTTTTCGCATTGTTCTCGCTCCTCATCGTCTTCAACACGGTTCGCATTGCGATCTACACGAAACGCGAAGAGATCGGCGTCATGCGCCTTGTCGGTGCCTCGAGCGCGTATGTTCGCCTTCCGTTCGTGCTGGAAGGTCTGTTTCTCGCTCTCGTCGCTCTCCTCGTGACTGCGGCTCTCGTCGCTTGTACGGTCCTGTTCGTTGACCCGAGACTTCGCGGATTTTTTGATAACGCAGACCCGGGACTGCGGAGCTATTTCTTCTCTCAAGCGGGACCGCTGTTGCTTGTTGAAGGACTTGTGATTGCATTTCTCGTTGGACTCTCATCATGGGCAGCGGTCGGGAAATATTTGAAACGATGACTCGAAAAGAAACCCTTGCGCTCATCTATGACACGGACGCTCGATTGTTGGGCGAAGTTCGGACGTTCGCTGGTGTCTATCGCAGCATACTTCTCACGCCGCACGGCGAAGATGTGCTTGGCGAGACGATTGCCGCCTGGCAGACTCGCGGGATTTCTATCGGCCAAGAGCGCGTCCAATTGCGCGAACCGATTTTTGCTCGCGCGCTTGGCGCGTGGGCGCGGTTTATGGGCTACACACTCGTGCCCGGAATGGCGGATGCACCAGTGCATGTATCCAAGAAAAAAGAGCATGCGACGACGAATTGACGCAATGAAGGGAATGTGGTACTCGGAGAAGAGGGAGGACTTTGGGGCAATTGTTCAAAGACGAGTCGTCCTGTGTTCTCCCGCACTTTTTCATCCGGCACCTCGGTTTGCTTTGTCGAAAGACTACTTCACGAGTGGCACCGGAACTTTTGAGAGAGGACTTGCAGATGGCTGTCGCAAGACTATCCCGTGTCTGTCCTCTCGCTCCTTTTCTCGATTGGGCAAGGCATCGCCTCGCCCCTACGTGGCCCCGCTTGCGTATACGCGGGGTTCCCTCTCTGATTCTGAATTGAAAGATTGAGGAGCGAAGAGGGAGGACGACGATATTCAAGAGAGTTCCAAGACGCTTTTCATCAGATGAGTTTTACGGTAACATCCGGTCAGATGTGACCGATGGAATCAACAAAACGCGCATAAAAAAGTTGATCAGTTTTGTCGTCGTGGCGGGGCTTTTGAGCTTTTTCGCATGGAGCCTTTTTCCTGTGCTTCGTCCCGTCGCGCCCTCTCTTCCACCGACAAAAATTCTCGCACGCTTGGCGCATGGGCGCGGTTTATTTGGATATGAACTCGTGTCCGCGACTGCGAAAAAGCCTGTGGTTCAAGAAGAAATGTAGCTATTTCTTCCATACGTAGGCATGATTTATTGACATTTCGATATCAAGCGTATACAATTGAGATATATGACACAGGAAGCCGCGATATCTCAAAAAGTGCTTGGTGAACGCATACGGAAGTTACGACAAGAACACGGCTACTCTCAAGAAGCATTGGCCACGTATTTAGGTCTTTCAAGACAGGCCATTGGGAAGATTGAAAAAGGAGAGCGTTCCATTGATGCATTGGAGCTTGCCGCCCTTGCGAAAGCACTTGCTCTGTCCGTTGATTGGATCGTTCAGCCGGAACAATCGAACGACGCACATATATCGTCACGGATCGAACGGAATTTGAATTTTTCATTTGATATAACAAAGTTTCGTCAAACGCTTCTGTATATTTTGAGTGTTTGCGGAGGCAAGGCACATATCGGTGAAACCGTTTTGTATAAGCTTTTGTATTTTATAGATTTCAACGCCTTCGAAGTTTTGGGGAAACCTGTGACGGGAATGCAATATGTAAAAATGCAGTTCGGTCCGGTTCCTCGACAGGTACAATATCGCGCAGCCGTTCAAGAAATGGTTGAAAAAAATGAGTTGAAGATTTTTACGCAAGAATATTACGGCATGCCACAAAAACGATATGTGGCGCTTGTTGATTCAGATATCGGCGAGTTCTCTCTCCGCGAGACAGTCGTCATCGATCGTGTTCTGCAGCAGTTGGCGGATTTTACCGCACGAAAAATCGCAGACTATGCGCATGGTGATGCCCCGTGGATTCTGGCTGAAGATGGCGAACCAATTCGCTATACCGATGTCGTTGAGCGAGCCGCACCATACGCCCATGTTACTCATCTGTTGGAATGGGAACATATGAGCGCGAAAGATGTCTTTCAACAGCTGGGCCCGATGGAACCGGATGAAGCGGTTTATTATCAGAATCTATGATGAAACGATCCGAGATATACATGGTTTTGTTTGATCCATCGATTGGTCGAGAATACAAAGGCTGTCGTCCAGCGCTCATCATACAGGCTGTTGAAATCGAAAAAAGCCCGCTTATCACAATTATTCCATTGACGAGCAAAATCACAAAAGCGTATTCAAGCGATGTTTTCTTCAAAAAGAATAAACAGAACAAGCTATGGAAGGATTCAATTGCTCTCACTCGGTTCGTTACCTCTTTTGATCGCACACGTTTTTTGAATCCGGACGGTTCAAAGCCAAATGTCGGAGCCGATCCTCGACGCATCGGAGCCATTGACCCATTTGTGATGAATCAAGTTGAGGCATCAGTATGCGTTCATCTTGGATTACGTCATGCACATCAAAGTGCTTCTCCCATTCAGATGTGACAAAAGCATCAGTCGTGTCAAACGTGACACAGGTGAAGCGACTGAGCCTCATCGTCGTGATGGTTTTTTTGAGCTTTTTCGCATGGAGTCTTCTTCCATTGTTGCATCCCGTCGCGCCTTCTCTTCCACCGACAAAAATTCTCGCACGCGATGGCTCGTTGCTGTATGAGATGGCGAGCGAGCGCGGCGAATTCGTTGCGTTTCACCGCATTCCGCCTTCCCTGATCAACGCCATTCTTATCAGCGAAGATGCTCGATTCTACCGACATCGCGGCGTTGATCTGACGGCACTGATACGTGCGATCGGCGACCGATTTGTCGGAAAACCTCATGGCGGCGCAAGCACGATCGAAATGCAGCTCGTGAAGCAGATCTATTTTTCTCGCGCACCGCGGTCGGGTCTCGAAAAAGCGCGCGAAATCATCGTCGCGTTCGCATGGAACGCGACGCATACGAAAGAAGAGACCTTCGAACGCTATCTCAACACCGTGTCGTTCGGCAACGGAGCCCGTGGGGTCGCGTCCGCGACGAAGCGGTTTTTTCACAAGGAGGTCGCGGATCTCTCCCTCGGCGAAAGCGCGTTGCTCGCCGGCATGATTCCATCTCCTGCGCGGTTTGATCCCGTGCGTCATCGCGACGCCGCCATTCGTCAACAACGTCTCGTTCTCGATCGCATGGTCAGGTCCGGGATCATTTCGTCTCGCGACGCGGACGACGCACGCTCGTCTGAAGCGGTCATTTTTCCTCCGCGGATCGAGATGAAGGCGCCGCACTTTGTGCGTCGCGTGATTGATGAGCTTGGGGAGCCTCTTCCCGACGTCATTCGCACATCGCTTGATCCGGAACTTCAGCACATCGCGGAAGATGCGGTTTCGCGTCGGCTCGCTCGTCTTGTCTTGAAAGATGTGACCGATGCGGCGGTCGTGGCGCTTGATCCATCGAACGGCGATATCCTCGCCTACGTCGGCAGCGCGGATTATTTCGACGGGAGCATTGCGGGACAAGTAGACATGGCCTCCGCCAAGCGGCAACCGGGTTCTGCCCTCAAGCCATTTCTGTATTTTGATGCCTTTCGTCGTGGAAAAACAGCGGCGACAATCATCCCCGATCTTCCCGTGCGTTTTGAGACGGCGCGTGGGGAGTCATATTATCCGAAAAATTACAACGGAAAATATTTCGGTCCGGTCACCCTTCGCGATGCGCTTGGGAGCTCGTTGAACATCCCGGCCGTGAAACTGTTGGATGAAATCGGTCTGCCCTCTTTTTTTGAGACGCTCAAATCGTTTGGCATCGCGTTTCCGGAACCGCCGGAGCACTACGGGCTCGGCCTCGTCTTAGGCGGTGGAGAAGTGACGCTCATGGATCTCGTCCGTGCCTACGCGAAACTCGCGCGAAATGAGACGCCCGCCGCGGCGCTCATCTCCGATATTCTTTCAGACACGCGAGCGCGAGCGCGCGCATTTGGCGAAACGAGCCTCATGGACGTTGGCGCGAAGGTCGCGGTGAAAACCGGGACAACGAAGGATTTCCGCGATAATTGGGCGATCGGCTACACGCCGGATGTTGTGCTTGGCGTCTGGGTTGGAAACGCGGACGGTACGCCGATGCGCGGCGTTTCCGGTATTTCGGGTGCGGTGCCGATTTGGCATGACATTATGGAGAAGATAGTCGAAAGTCTCCGCCCAAGGCGGATCCGCCTTGGGCGGAGAAAGTCTATCAAGTCTATACAGTCCCCGCCAAAGGCGGGTCAGCCTCTGGCTGAAAAAGTCGTGTGGCCGGATGCGTTGGGGATCGTCGAACGGAACATTTGTCTTCCGTCCGGACTTCTTGCGACGACATCGTGTCCAAAACGACGCATTGAAAAATTTATTGCGGGAACGGAGCCAACAAAACCCGATGATTGGTACGTCTCCTGCAACGGTAAAGCATATCTCCACCCGCCGGCAGAATACGCGTCGTGGATCGCTGCTGCGGGATATGAAGAATCTCCGTCATCCTGCGACGGCGTCACCACATCATCATCTACGCTACAGATTCTTGTGCCGCTCGACGGCGATACATTCGTGCGAGATGAACTCGTGACGAGCGAGATGCAACGGATCTCGTTCATAGCGTCGCATGCCGCACGTCGCACGCCGCGCCCGCCATCGCTGCGCTCAGGCGCTGCGGGCGGGTCGGGCGTCGTAGCGATGAGCGTTCATCCATACGTCTGGCATTTGAATGGTCAGCGGATCGAATCGCACAATCCCATCACGCTCTGGAATCCAAAACCCGGGAGGTACGAACTTACGCTCGACGGAGCCAC
>CAYIQM010000016.1:6373-12735 GCA_964365615.1 uncultured Gammaproteobacteria bacterium
TCACGCTCTGGAATCCAAAACCCGGGAGGTACGAACTTACGCTCGACGGAGCCACTGGCACAGTTCATTTTATTGTGAAATAACACGTTGTGTTATACACTCGATAACTATGAATTTTGTCGAACCATCACGTAAGCCACCATCCGAAATAGGCGCGAAGGTCGGACAACGGATGCAATCGTTGCAGACGTTTTTCAAGCTGCATCAACGATGGATCAGCCTCGGTGTTTTTGCGATCGTCGTGCTTGGCATCGGCATCTACGCATGGCTCCCTGCGCCAACTGCGCATAGCGCGCTCAAAGGTCGCCGCGTCGAGATCCATCGGAATGCGGTGATCCAGATCATTTTCGACCAGCAGATGAAACGAGAAAGCGTGGAGCGCGTATTTTCTCTCACGCCAAGAATCAACGGGAAGTTTTCATGGGACAAAAATGAGCTCACGTTTCGACCGGATACGTTTCTTGAAAAAGGCGCAACATACGAAGTCACAATCCGCGACACCGCGAAGAGCGTGATCGGGAAAGGATTGAAAGACGCGTTCCGGCAAACTTTTTTTGTTCTCGACTTTCCCGACGTTGTGGTCGTTGCGCCTGCCGATAAAAGCTCAATCAGTCAATCGCAAGTTTTGACCGTCTTGTTCGACCATCCCATCCGAACGCTTACGCGCGCAATGGACGCGCCGTCGGAAATCCTCAAACTCACGCCTCCGGTGAAAGGCGCGCTCCGGTATCTTGGCACGAGCGGCATCGAATTCACTCCCGAAAATGGTTGGCCTGCCGCGACGGATTTTACCGCGACGATTCCCAAGGGCACGCACATGGCGGATGGAAGCACACTCGTCGCAGACGTGACGTGGAGTTTTGGGACAGATCCGATCCGTGTGAGTCAATCGTCGAACAGTGGAAATTTTCGTCTGACGCAACCGGCGCGGATCGAATTTAATTATCCAGTACGCGCGGAAGCGGTCGCGAGCGCGCTCAAAGTCTTTGCATCGGATGCGGAGATCCCGAAGGATCGCTACACGGTCACGCAGGCGACAGATGAGAATAAGAAGGATATTCCGGATGCCGTTTTGATATCACCGAAAGACATGTGGCAACTTGAGACGCCGTATGCGTTTAAGCTCCCACAAGGGTTTACGGGGAATGTCGGCCCCAAAGGTTTTGACAAGGAATGGATCGGGGGGATGCAGACGGATGAGCGGGGGTTTACATTGATCTCGTCTGCTCCGAGCGACGGCGATCAGATCGATCCGCGCGCGACTGCGGAGCTTCATTTCAACAATCTTGCGGATTCGAAGACGGTGAAAGAGGGGATCCGGGTCGAACCAACTCCAAAAAATTTCGATGTCATCGTGTCCGAATATACTAATGCCGTCCGCATCTACGCGCGATGGGAAGCTTCGACGAAGTACACGATCTTTCTCACGCCGAAACTCAAAGATGTGAACGGCCAGCCGTTCGAGTTCGAAAAAAAGATCGCGTTCGAGACGAATCCGTACGCGCCAGCCGCAACTCTCGCGACCTATTCCATCCACGGCATCTTGGCCGCGCATCTGCCGCGCGTGTATCAACTGCAAACATTGAACCTGCATAAACCCGTCTCCGCAACGCTCTGTTCTGGAAACTTTAAGCAATATTTGAAGGGAACAGGAAACAGGGAAACAGGAAATGGGGATGAATTTGATTGTGGAATACGTGGGACGAAATCCTATCCCACAGAAACCAAGTTGAACACGTATAAAATCATTGACGTGGATTTGGATGAGGTCGCCGGCAAGAAACTTCCGAATGGTTTTTACTCGCTCAACGTGAAGCTTCCAGAGCTCGCCAAACAGTATAGCCAATATGATCGACAGGAGCGCATCCTTGTCATCACGGATGTCGCGCTGACGCTCAAGCGCGATCGCAACGACAAACTGCTCGTGTGGGCAACGGATCTGAAGACCGGCGAGGTCGTGCCGGGGCTTGCCGTCGAAGCGTGGTCGAGCCCATCACGCGATGCGGAATCACAGCGCGTCGCAAGCGGCAAAACGGATGCGAATGGGCTTGCCATGCTTACAGTCGAAAAAGATCATTCGAATAATCCTCTCGTTGTGCGTGCTGAAGGTGGCGGGCATCTTGGCGTCGCGTGGTCGAATTGGAATGACGGGATCAATACATGGAATTTCGGGCTTGAGGAAAGTTGGCAGAGGCCGCAGCGTCACATTGGGTATCTCTACACCGACCGTCTCATCTATCGTCCAGATCAATTGGTGTATTTCAAAGGCGTGATCCGTCAGGATGTTGACGCAAAGCTCACGGTGCCGAATTTGCGCGAGGTTGAGGTCAAAATTACGGATGCGGAAAATAAAGACGTGGAAACGCAAAAACTTCCACTCTCGGCCTTTGGTACGTTTCACGGACAATTCCAACTTCATTCCGAAATGCCTCTCGGCACCTATCGTTTTTCCGTGACGCTAGAAGGTGAAACCGCATCGCGTCTTGAAGGAACGTTTGACGTGCGGGAGTATCGCCGGCCGGATTTCAAGGTATCGGTGAAAACGCCGGAAGGAGTTGTCACAAGCGGCCAAAAACTTTCGCTCGCGGTCAGCGCGTCATACTTCCACGGCACGCCGCTTGCAAACGCGAAAGTAGCTTATGAGATCACGCGGAACGCGCTCTACTTTCAACCCATTCAGGGCGAGTGGTACAGCTATAGTTCCATTGATCAATCCGATTGTTATTGGGAGTGTCGCACCGAGTCGAATTTTGAGCGCGTGATCTCGGGCGAAGGCGCGCTTGACGCGCAGGGCAATCTTGCAATCGAGATTCCGGCAAATCTCACGGATTACAAATCAAGCGCAACGTATTTTGTGAACGTAACCGTGACGGATGTGAATCAACGCAACGTTTCGACAAACACAGATGTTGCGGTGCATAAGGGCGAGTGGTACCTCGGCATCAGATCGAATGACGAAAAAGGATGGGATGCGCCAGGCGCGGATTTCGATCTCGTTTCCGTGAATCCGGACGGATCGGTTCGCCCGAACATTCCGGTGACCGTCAAATTTTTTCGCCGCGAGTGGATGAACGTGAAAAAGACCGGGCCTGATGGCGTGACGACATGGGAATATGATCACAAGGACACGCTGATCGCAACGAAATCTCTGGCGACGGATGTGACGGGAAAGGCAAACGCATCCTTCACCCCGAAGGAGGACGGTGAGTACGTGGCCGTTGCGGAAACGAAAGACAATCATGGAAATGTCATCACCGCATCCGTCTCGCGATACGTGTATCACGGACAAGGTGGGACGTTTGCGGTTACGGACGACCACCAGATGAAGATCATCCAGAACAAGGCGGAGTACGCGCCGGGCGAAACGGCGTCGCTCGTCGTTCAAACTCCGTACGAGAAGACAAAAGCGCTGGTCACGATCGAGCGCGACACAATTCGTGAAACGCGGGTCATTGATCTCGGTGCGAAGCAGAAAATCATCAAGGTACCGATCACGGACGACGCAACGCCGAACATCTTTGTCTCCGTCCTCGCGGTCAAAGGCGGCGGGGCAAAGAATATCCCTGAATTTCGAATGGGCTATGCGAAGCTGCAGGTTTCGACGTCCAAAAAATCCGTACATATCTCGGTCACGCCGGACAAAAAAATCTATCGTCCACGCGATAAGGCAACTTTTACGATCGAAACGAAGCACTCGGACGGAACCCCCGTCTCATCCGAAGTTTCGATTGCTGTTGTGGACGAACGCGTGATCGCGCTCCTCGGATCCATAGACAAGAATATCCTCGGCCGATTCTGGTTCCCGCGGCGGATTGGCGTCACGACCGCGCAGTCGCTCACAATGCTCGTTAAAAAAGTGTTCTTTGCGACGGAAGGCGGCGCGGGCGCGGGCGATGGCAAGGGCGGATCGGAGGCCGTGCCCACGGTGCGAGGCAACTTTCTCGATACCGCGTTTTGGAAAGCGGATGTCGTGACGGGGTCTGACGGCAAAGCAACGGTCAGCATGAATTTTCCGGATAACCTCACGAGCTGGCAGGTGCTTGTGATCGGTGCGACGAAAGACACGGTCGTTGGCGCGGCAGAGACTTCTGTCACGACACGGCGCGACCTCATGCTTGAGCCGCTCCTGCCGCGCATCCTTCGTCATGGCGACACGGCTGAAATCGGGGCAACGATGCACAACACAACAGACGCGAGGCTTTCTGCGGAAGTGACGATCCGTGCGGAAGGCGTCTCCATTGACGGGCCCGCCAAACGGATGATCACCCTCGCACCAAAATCACGCACCCCTCTCCACTGGAATGCGCGCGTACCGAAGAGTGGCAATACGGCAAAGATCACGATTGAGGCGCGTGGGGGAAATCTTGCGGACGGCTTTGAGCAATCACTTCCAGTCCTGCCGTTTTCCGTCGCGGAGATCGTCGGCGCGTCTGGAATGTTTCAAAAGAGCGTGATGGAAACGCTTGTGCCGCCGGAAGATATTTTGAAAGATGTCGGTGAGGTGCGCGTCACGGTCGCGCCAAATGTTGGGAATGGACTTGCGGGCGGTCTCGACTATCTCGTGAATTTTGAGTATGGCTGCTCGGAGCAGACGACAAGCGCGGTTCTCGCAAGCCTTGCGTATCAGGAACTCGTGAATCAAAAAATCACCACATCAGAGGCAGAGCTCCTTGCGAAAGGAAAAAAGAAAGTTGAAGATGGGGTCAAACGACTTGTTGGAATGCAGCGTCCGGACGGCGGATGGGGACTCTGGCCGGACAGCGGTCAGAGCGCTCCGCACTACACGGCGTACGTCTTTTGGGGGCTCACGCGCGTGGCAAGAGCCGGCTTTACGGTTGACGTATCCGTCCTTGATCGTTCGGATCAGTATCTCCGCGATGCGCTCGCGCGTCCCGTCGAAACGGGAGAATACGAACAATTAAATGCAAACGAACGGGCGCAGGTCCTCTTCACGCTCTCGGAGCGCGACAGCCGTGATCTTGCGGGTTATGCCTCGTCGCTGTACGAGAAACGGAATCTTTTGAGCAACTTTGGCAAAGCGTTCCTCGCCATGTCGCTCGGGACGATCGAGAAGTCACAATCATCTGCGCGCGCGTTGACGCTGCTCAAAGACGTCGCGAACACGATCGAGCGAACGGATCCGTCGCGCGTGCGGGTGAAGGATGGTTCTGGCTATGAATATTTTTGGAGCACGGAGACGCGATCCACGGCGATCTACTTGCAGGCACTCCTTCGTCTTGACCCAAAAAATTATGACATGGAGCCGCTTGTGCGCGCGCTCATGGAGAAAAAACAGGATGGGCATTGGCATTCCACGCAAGACACAGCTATGGCCATGCTCGCGCTCACCGAATACGCCAAGGCGCATCCCGTGGATACCAAGCGGCTTGAAGTCGAGATGTATCTGAACAGCTCCAAACAGGGCAACATGAGCTTTGCGGAGGGAGACACGTCGCCAGAAGCATCAAAAATTTTCCCGCTCGGCGAGATTCTTTCGCGCGGACCGAAGGTGCAGATTGGCCTTGAAAAGGAATCTGACAAGAGGTATTTCTACGACATCACGATGAAGACGTATCGCGCGATCGAAGAGATTGCCCCGTTTGAGAATGGTTTTTCGCTCGTCTCTGACATGTATGCGCTCGGCGACACAAAACGGGAGCATCCGCTTTCGGAGATCCATCAAGGCGACACGGTACGCATACGGCTGAAGTTGCTCGTGCCGAAGAAGCATGCGTATGTTGCGCTCGAGGCGCATCTTCCCGCGGGTCTTGAGTCCATTGATTTCAATCTAAAAACGAGCCCGCAAAATCTGGCAGGTGAGACAAAGAACTGCGTGCCGACGTGGCGAGGCGGACAACGATGCTTGAGCGATTGGGAATATGGCTGGTGGTGGGAGAACGTGTGGAAGCACATCGAGCTCCGCGACGATCGCGTGTTCCTCTTTTCGGAGCATCTTGATCCGGGCGTCTATGAATACGAGTTCCTGGCGCAGGCCATCACTCCTGGCGAATTTCGCGTCCCACCCGCGCGCGTGTACGAGTTTTACAATCCAATGTCGAACGCGCATACGGAAGGGAAGTTGTTGAAAATTGTGGCGAAACAACCTTGACAATTATTTTCTTCCCCCATCCGTATTGAAAGGAGAGAGTCATGAACTGGTGGCAACGCGTGGTCGGAGTCTATCATCAGATTTTCAACGTGAAGTTCGCACTCATCTCGGCCGTTTTTAACGGTGGCATTGCGATGGTGGTGAACGGATCGTATTGACCCAAAGAGTACCTGATGGTAGGAGTGGCGCAGGCGGCCTCGAGTTTCCTGTCCACAGGCGTGACGGCGCGAGTCGTACAACATTTTTCGCCCAT
>CAYIQM010000016.1:12835-14178 GCA_964365615.1 uncultured Gammaproteobacteria bacterium
GTAGGGCATATTCGCGTTTCTGCTCGGGGACTTGGAATCGAACCAAGATTCACGGCTTCAAAGGCCGCTGTCCTACCGTTAGACGATCCCCGAGCACAAACGTGAATGGAACTCCTATCGCAAGTCATTGCACAGATCATAGAGCATGGAACATGGAGCACAGCGTGTGAAATGTCACGCGAGCATACGTAATTTTTCGTCGTTCGTCAATGCAATCAGCTCTTGCGCGATTTGGTTCATCTGTGATAGCAGTAGAGTATGGCACATCCATTTGCGGAGGAAGGACCGAACAACCTCGTCGAGATCGGTCGCGTCGAAGAGTGGAAGGACGGCGAAATTAAAGATGTGAAAGTCCACAAGAAACCAATGTCCGTCGCGCGGATCGGTGAACGATTTTTTGCGGTGAACAGCATTTGCCCGCATATGGGCGGGCCGCTTTCATGCGGCAAGGTCGAGAATGGCCATATCCAATGCCCATGGCACGGATGGACGTTTGATCTCGCAACAGGCAAGTCACCAAACGGTCATCGGATCGATCACTATCGCGTTGCCGTTGAAGACGGGGTGGTGAGTGTTGGGTGGATTATTCAAGATTGATATGCGGAGACGCCTCCTCGGATTGCTTGTTGCGCTCCCGATCGTTGGAGTTGGAGGTTGGAAGTTTGTTTCTTGGGATCACGTCGCGCAAGATACCGTACGCAGGCAAGATTACTCAACGTCTCTCCGATCCGTTTCGCAGAACACCAACGCGTTCGTCATCCGTGCCGTTGATGGAGACACGCTCGTCGTCACGCTCGATGGCGAAGCAGGGGAGTCGCGCGTTCGTCTTCTTGGGATCAACTCGCCGGAGACGATTGATCCGCGCAAGCCCGTTGAATGTTTCGGAAAAGAAGCGTCAGCGCATATACATGAGCTGGTTGATGGGAAGCGCGTTCGTCTCGTTGCAGATCCACAGGCGGACGAACGTGACAAATACAATCGCCTGCTCCGTCACGTCATCCTCGAAGATGGAACGGATGTGAACGCCGCGATGGTGAAAGACGGGTACGCGTACGCGTATCTCTCGTTTCCGTTGAACCCACAACGTCGGCGCGAAATAAAAAAATTCGAGCAAGAAGCGAGATCGGGACAACGTGGACTATGGAATCCAGCAACCTGCAACGGCAACAAATGAGATTTTGCGCTACGATCATCGTTTGAGCCGCTCAAGCGCGATAAGCGTGACCGCGCCTTGTTGCATGGGGTTGGACGAGTCGCGGAAGCGCTTGATGAGTGGTTTTTGCACGGGCTCCTGACTTCTGCCAATTAGTATGACAATTGCAATTTTTGAAGCAGACCTTTCA
>CAYIQM010000017.1:0-13886 GCA_964365615.1 uncultured Gammaproteobacteria bacterium
CGCCGGTCAGACGCAGCTCGACACCGATGTGTCCGTTGACGCACACGGTGCGATCAGGCTCCTGGACGTAGAACTCGGCTGGTCGCTTGATCGGCTCCTTGGCGCCGAGACACGCGCCAACGACCTGCTTGAGGAAATTGCCTGCGAAGAGCTCGCTGGCGAATGCCTCGACTAGCCCCTCCGGCGCTCCTTGGGTGATGACTGCCTTGAGCTTCATTGTGCCCTCCAATGGGCTTTACCCCATAAGTGTACTGCTTGTCCGCGGGGTAATACGGACGGGTCAATCTATATCAGATTGACCCCAAAATTGTCAAGTCCTTTGTTTTCCGTGTTTTTCGCAAACACTTCCTTGCCTTCTGTGGCAATGCGCGAGCGCAACTTCTCGTCTGCGAGCGTATCAAAACGCACGACGTCAAGATTGTAAATCAACGGCGCTTCCTCGAGAGCTGCTTGCATCTTTGACCATTCGCGCGACGACATTCCAGGCGCGGTTACGGCAAGATCCATATCTGACGCGCGTCGCGCGTTTCCTCTCGCTCGCGACCCGAACACGCGAACAGACTGAATAGACGGAAATCTCAAAAAAATCGCACGCATCACGTCAAGATCTTTCTCACGGAGATCTACGGACATACTCAATCCCAGATGAGCGGCTGCACACGGTCGTTCATCTCACACAACTGTGCCGCATAGATCGAGGCAATTCGATGATAAATTTCTTGCGCCAAATCCTCTTTGTAAGTGTGCGTCGTCAGGTTACGGTCTTCAAGCATTTTGAACCATGCATCCGCTTCCTGTTCGTTTTTTAGAATCCCTTGAGCAAACGCGCGTTTGAGCATCTCCCGCGGACTCCCGGCATCCAGTCCTTGATGCTCGAGATACAATTGGAGCGTTTTCCATGCCAGTTCAAACGAAAATTCAAACCGCTGGATAACGGAATCACGGATCAGATCACTCTCGGGTTCTGCGATGCTTTCTTCAAGGCGTGAAACGGCATCTTGTAATTCTGCCTTTCGTTCTTCAAATCGTTGCGCGCTCATATTCATTCTTGTTCAATGCCATCGTTTCTAACCTCTGTTCCTTCATATTGCGTTTATGAACGATCAAGCATTCCGAGGTCAAACTGTCCGAAATCATAACGCTCGAGATCGAAGTCGTTATACCAAACCCATACTCGCTCGCCGCCACGGAGCTTTGCGCGTTGATCTCGCGTCAGACGAAAGAGCATCCGATCTGTTTCGCCGCTGTCAGGAACTCCGCCGAGAGACGTATCAACAAACGTGCCGACGCGGAGTACGGGAATCGCATTTCGTATTTGGAATCTGTCTTTGTGCTGAAGCTCGATGATGAGCCCGCCGTCGAATGTCCGATCAGCGGATTGAATGGTCTTCACTGACTTCACGAAACCGCTAACCTCGTCCTGCGTGCGTGTTGAAGGATTCGGCCCTTGCACGCTCGGCATGACGTTTGTCGGCGCTGTTCCGCTGGGCTGGATATTCCGCGCGGGCGGCGCAAAATTGCTTTGACGGAGCCGCTCCGGCGGAATCTTCCGGCTCGCAAAGCGGAATCCTTCACTATTTCGTTCGATATCCGACAGCGATCGTTTCAAAAACGTCTTCGCGTGAACCTTCACGCCCTCCCCTGCCGCGACCGTTACCACCTCTGCCACCTTTGCCGCATCTATCACTTCTTGACTCACTTCCACTTGATTTTCTGCGACTTGGATATCCACATCTTCTCCGACCACCGCAACGCCAAATGCGGTTCCGCGCACGGTCGCGACAACGCCGTTCGCGGCGACCGAGAATTGTTCCCCCTTGCCAAGCAAACGCTCAAAACGTGTCCATACTTTTCCAGATGCAAGTTGCAATTTGGCAAACAGACCCTTCGCGCCGTCGTCCGACGTGAGCGTGGCGACGGTTCCGTTCTCGAGTCGCGTTTCCCCAGCATCGGGATAGATCAGAGACACGGTTCCATTCGTCACCTGTACGCGATCTCCTGCGGTCAGTTCTGTACCATCCACTGCGCTCTTCTCATCGCTCCCGCGCGTGACGGACGCAGCTCCTCCATTCAGACGAAGAAACGCGAGACTCGATGTACGCTCGTTTATAGATACTGGTTTGATGGTCGGGATTTGTTTAGTGGATATTGGCGCGCGCAAACATCCGACGCCGAAAAGTGAAACAAAAAGAGTACAGACGATGATTTTTTTCATACACAACTAGGGCTTCGTTGACGTCGTTGCCCAATGCGGTTGCGCGTTTGGGTCTTTGACAAGGTAGTCCTCGATATTCAGATCGTCCGTCGGCTTTGTTGTTTTCGTCTTCTGCGCACTCCCATCCGATCCGTTCGACGGCACCGTGCTTTGTTTTGGCTTCGGTACCAGAACGGGCACTCGTGGCGTTGGGATCAGCTTCGGTGAAAGAGCGGGTTGTTGCTCCTGAATCACAATTGGTTCGAGCCCGATCGCGTTCACCACCTCTGCAGCCTCTGCTTCTGATTCTATCTCTATTTCCATCATGGTTGGAATAACGACCTCAAGTTCTTCTTGTTGGATTTCCTGATGGCCTTCGGAAACGAACGGATCGCGAATTTCCACCGCAGTCATCGCCTGCGGAGATGGGATTGGCGGTGTCTCGACCTCCGCTGAAACGAGCCAAACTGGCACCACGACTTCCTCTTTCGGTGCAACCACGACCGTGACGCCGACGACTTCTTCCGCATCTTTCACGTCCTTCACATGCGCAACGCCAACCGTTGATTCCATCACCTGGATTTTGATCTTCTTATTTTTCTCAATCGCAACGCCGAATGAGGTTCCACGCACCGTCGCCACAACGTTTTGAGCTCGAATCTCGAAGGATGAATCCGCGGTGAGCAGGCGTTGCAGACGTGTCCACACGCGCCCCGCTTCGAGATTCAAACGGACGCGAAGCGTCTTCGCATCTGCGCTCACCGATGCGGCGCTCACGACGAGCCGCGTTCCGCCGGAAAGAATCGTCCGCCCATATTTTGTCCACGTGATGGCGAGCGTTCCGGTCGGACTCACCTCGACGATGTCGCCGGATGCCAATTTCATCTTTAGAAACGCTTTGACGGTTTTTCCATTTTGCGTCACGGTCGCGTTTCCTTTGAGCTTTGTGATGACGGCCGCAACAACCTCTTGTTGGATGACGGGAGACTTTGGTGCTTCTTTCGTGGATGTGGGGGCAACTGCGACGGTGGGAGAAGATGTGGTGACCGCAATCGGCAATGGTGTTTGCGCTTGTTTCTGCGGCGTTTTTTGCGCTGACCAAAGGCCAAAAGCGACAAGAAGCAGCATCGCGGCCGCGACGCCAATGAGAAGACGCGTATATCGCGCATTGAGAGATTGGGGCTGTTGCATATATGGAAGTTTATACCCCCTGCGCTTCTTCTGCACCAGTCACGGCCGACCCCTGGCGGAACAATCGGCGGTTTATCGAGATGTGAAGCTCACGGAGCTCTGGAGATTTTACAAGCCATGCGACGACAAAAAATGCAACGAGCCCCGCGCATCCGGCGACGCCCGCCTGCAACGCGACCTGCCAAAACGTCCGCAAAGGAAACACGGTGCCGAGTGCTTGCCGGAACGGATATCCCGCGACGATGATCGCGAGCGACGCAACGGCCGTCTTGACAACGGAAGAGAAAAAATCGCGCTTCTTCATCTGTCCGTACCGACGTTCAAGCGCCATAAAAAGAAGGAGGCCGTTCACATACGTCGCGACGGAAAAGGCGATCGTGAGACCCACGATCCCGTACGTCCCGCGCAGAGCGAACGCGAGTCCGATGTTAACGATCTCCGCAACGACCCCGATCCAGAGCGGCGTCAGCGTATTTTGATGCGCATAAAAAGCGCGTGCGAGGAGCGGTACGAGCGCTTGTCCAAGAAGCGAGAAGAGGAATACGCCGAGGACCGTTGCTGTCCGAATCGTGTCGTCCCAACTGAAAACGCCCGCACCAAGCGCAAGTCGGACGATCTGCGCGCGTAAGAGAAAAAACAACGCTGTGGCAGGCAAAATAAAAAAAACGATTTTCCGCGCCGCGGAATCAAGCGTCTGCGCAAATCCCGCATAATCTTTCCGCGTCACGGCGGAGGTCAGGAGCGGAAATGCCGCGATAGCAAAGGAAATTCCGATCAATCCAACGGGAAATGACTGGAGGTTGTTTGCAAGGTTAAACACCGCGACGGATCCGGCCGGAAGCACGGAGGCGAAGATGAGAAGGATGACAAGATTCAACTGCGACACAGCGAGCCCGGCCGTGCGCGGCAGCATGAGTTTCAAAATGCGTCGCACGCCTTCGTGGTGAAAAGATGGACGAGGGATGCGTTGCACCCCGAGCCGCAACGCGACCGCGGCTTGAACAATACAATGTAAGAACGCGCCGAGTACAACGCCCCATGCAACGCCCTCGATGCCAAACCGTGGCGCAAAAACAATGACGCCAAAGATGATCGCGAGATTATACACGACGGGTGCGAGCGCAAACGCAAGGAACCGGCGCGTCGCCTGCAAGATGCCGCCCATCACGGCAGAGAGGCCGAGAAAAAACGGGGAGAGGAACATGATGCGCGAGAGCTTGATTGTCAGCGCGAGCTTTTCGCCTTCAAACCCCGGGACGATGAGTGGAACGATGACCGGGGACAATAACGCAAGAAGCACGCAGGCAACGATCATCGTGATGCCGACGACGGAAAGCGTCTCTTCTGCGAGCTTCCACGCTTCACGACGTTCATGGGTCGCAAGATACTCGCTGAACACCGGGATGAATCCGGCCGAGAGTGCACCAAGGATGATGAGGTTGTACAACATGTCCGGCACGCGGAACGCAGCGTAATATGCGTCGAGGGTCGTTCCGGCGCCGAAGGCAGACGCGAGCGCGCGGTCACGCAGCACGCCGACGAGACGTGAGGACAGGGACGCCACGCCTACGACGAATGCCGCGGCCGCGATGCCGTTTGTTTGACCGTGCCAGAGTTTGGATAGTTTTTGAAACATAGAGTCAAAAGTCGAAAGTCTATACAGTTGACTTGATGGATTTGATGGATTTGATGGACTTTTAGACTTTCGACTTTTGACTGTTTTCATCCTCCCCTCCCATTTCATACTCAAACGGCATCTCTGTAATCGCTCCTTTTGCCATCACCCGCAGTTCGCAAAAAATGAATTTGAGCGCGATCACGAGGCGTCCGTCTTTTTCGAGACGCCGGACTGATACCTTGATCGGGTGGGATCGAAGCAATCCGAACGCATACCCTTTCTTTTTGGCACGTTGGACGTATTCGTGATCTTCCGCAAACACCACCTGTTCGTCAAAACCCTGAATGGCCTCGTGCGTATGGCGCCGAACAAGAATGCAAAAACCCGGCGCATGCGGTCGGATTTTTTCCGTTGCGATCACGTACGCATTGTACACCTCGTGCAACGCACGATCGATGGGTTTTCTCGAGAGCGGCTTCACTTTGCACGTCGCAACGTCGAGGCGCTTGCGGTCCATTTCAGCGATGCAGTCCTGCAAAAATTTTGGACTCGGCAGTTGCACGTCCGCATCAAGAAACGCGATCACCTCGCCCTGCGCATGCAGCGCGCCCTTGTTGCGTCCGGGCCCAGGCATCCCACCTGCGACGATTTTCGCGCCATATCTCTTCGCGACATCAACGGTCTGGTCCGTCGAATGCGCATCCGCGACAATGACCTCATAATCTTTGAACGTCTGCGACGCAATGCTCTCAAGAAGTTTTGGGAGCATTTTTTCTTCGTTTTTGACCGGGATCACGATGGAAAGGCGAGGCATATGAGCAGTCTATCAAGTCGAAAGTCGTTTTGACTTTCAGACTTTAAGACTTTTAGAGACTTTAGACTCATTCATCATCCAATATGCCGCGATTCCGGTTGCAACGGAGACGTTCAATGATTCTTTGACGCCGCTCTGTGCAATCGCGACAACATCGTCACAGAGTGCAAGAAGCGACGGGGTGATTCCTTCGACTTCATTGCCGAGGAACAACGCGGTCTTTGCCTGTGGCAGATAGTCCGCAAGATTCGTTGCGCCTGTAGCGTTCTCGAGGGCAACGATGCGCATCCCTTCGCGACGTAATTCCTCGACAACCGCCGTGACGTCCGTTCTCTGTTCCCATTCGACGATCGTCTCCGCGCCAAGCGCTGTCTTTTTAACTTTTGGATGATCTGGCTTCGGCGAGTACCCGGTGATCCAAAGCTTCGCAATGCCGAGCGCGTCGCATGTTCGAAACAGCGCGCCGATATTCTCGGCCGAACGAATGTTGTGCGCGATGAGATGGAGTTCCATGAATGTACATGTTATCTGCCACATGATACATGTTGGGTATTGGCTGTCTATGCATCTTCGTCCTCGATTGAATGGCATCATCTCACGGTACGACGAAAAGGGTCGCGGCGTGTTTGAATCAGACGGAAAAAGCGTCGCGGTTCCGTTCACGGCCGTGGGCGATGAGGTGGATACGATGATGGTGCGGCGTGAGCATGGGATGACAATCGCGAAACTCGATCGCGTCGTGACACCGGGACCGGATCGCGTGGTCGCACCCTGCCCTCACGCGGGAATCTGCGGCGGATGTTTGTGGCAACACCTCGCATACGACGCACAACTCAAGCTCAAACTCGAGATGGTGAATGTCGCATTCGAGCAGGCGGAGCATCTCGAGCGCGTTGCGACGATCGTCCCGGCAATCGAACAATTCCATCATCGCAATCGAATGGACTATGTGGTCGGATGGAAGGGAGAAATCGGTTTAAAAGAATACGGTTCATGGAGTCGCTACGTGGATCTCAAAACTTGTTTGCTCTTGAACGATGGTGCTGGTGAGATCCTACAGCGTGTGCGTGACTGGATGCGCGCGTGCGATCTAAAACCGTGGGACGCGAAATTCTATCGAGGTGATGTGCGATACGTCGTCATTCGCGAAGGGAAAAACACGGGTCAACGATTGATTGTCATCGTCGTCAAAGACGCATCGCGCGTGACAGAGGAGATGCAACGTGCGCTATCGTCTACCCTCACCGGTCTCTCGTCTTCCCTCCTCATCGGCGAACAATCTCGCATCACCGACATCTCGCTTGCGCAGAAATTTGAGACGTTGATCGGCAACCAATGGCTTGAAGAGATTGTGAACGGCGTGACGTATCGCATCCATCCGAATTCATTTTTCCAAACGAACACGAAGATGGCGGAAAAATTGCAAGAGACCGTCCGCTACTGTCTACCGCCTACTGCCTACCGTCTCTTGGATCTCTATTGCGGCCTTGGTTTCTTCGGAATCTATCTCGCAAAAAATGACGCCCTGCATGTCCACGGCGTGGAGATTGATGCCGAGGCAATCGCGCTCGCTCGTCACAATGCAGAGATCAACGGCGTTGCGGATCAATGTGAATTCACCACAGCCAAGTCAGAGGATCTTTCGTGGCGTGACATTCCATGCGACGCAGTAATCCTTGATCCTCCGCGCGCGGGATTGCATCCGCGCGTCTTACAGACGCTCATCGAAAAACGTCCCGAAACAATCGTCTACGTTTCATGTAACTACAAACGCCTTGTTGAGGAACTAAAGCAATTCAAGGCACACTATACAATCGAACATCTGACCGCGCTCGACATGTTCCCACACACGCCGCATGTGGAAGTGATCGCGCATCTTGTCAAAAAGTGATTTGTCTCCAATGTAGAGACTGTAACAAAAGTGCATACGTGTCATTCCGACCGAGCAGAGCGAGTGGAGGAATCTCATGGTTCAGCAAAAAATATTTCTCGACTTCGCTGCGCTCCGCTCGAAATGACAGACAACGTCGTGTTTCTCTATAGTCTCAATTTGTGTTCAATGGCGATCCATGTTAAGTTCATTTAACGCGCGAAAACGCGGTGTTTACGTTAGTTTGTTCGCAATAACTGGAGGAAAACATGGCCAAAATGGCCGTTTTGAAGTGGTTCACATTTGTGTTCATTTGTTTTCTCGTTGGCTGCAGTAGCGGCATCGAGGAGGTTCGTTCGGCAGTCAGTACAGAGCCGCAAGATGCAATGGCGGCGGACACACATCAAGATCTCCCCACGGCGTCACCAGATGTCGAAGGAGATGCCGAGGAGAGTGCGAGCGACGCAAGCGAGGTCGGTGATGGAAGTGACGTTAGTGACGCGGGATCTGATACAGAAGATTCCGTGTATGGAGAGATGGACACGGCCCCGCCACCCATCCCCTGCCCTGGTGCCTGCAGTGGACACGGAACATGCGACGGGAAGACGGGGATCTGTGCCTGCTTTCCGTTGTTTGACGGAGCGGCTTGCGAGAAATGTAAACCGGACCATGACGGGTATCCGTTCTGCAAACCCGCGTGCGTACTGCTCTCGCATACATATACGGAAGCACCCCCGTCCAGTTCCGATATGGTCAAACGAGGCCCGAGCCTGACCAAAACAGTCCCTGTCTATTGCCCAGAGCATCCGGAATGCATTGGAGGGTTTAGCGAAGTGACGGACTTCGCCTCTCTCATCTTTGCACCTGGATGCACCAACGCGAAATTCGTCTATAAAGGCAAAAGACATTTCGACTGTGCGGGCAAGCTCATCCCGCCTGTCGCCGTTCACGTGATCTTGCAACTCAACGGCGCTGTCTACTGGACGTGCCCTGTCCCAAGCGTTATGTACGTCCCAAGCGGAGACCTCACCGTCAATTGTGAGGTGAACCCAAAGGCACTGGGGTTGCTCCCACCGTACTCCATCAAACCCTACCTGAAGCTCATGAACCCCAAGGGCGACTGGTATGGGATGGAAATAGGACCTCCGAGCCCTGTCTGCGTTCCATGAAGCCGCTGTACGCATCTGTCGGACTCCGGCCGCGCTCGCTCCCCTTGCGATGCGCGGCCGTTTTGTATGAGCTCACGACTTGTTCGAATATTTCTCGCAATGCTAATTCTTGTACCACGGCATGCGATGCGCCGAATGTAACAAAAACATCCCCACCTTCTGCCAACACGCTTCCGATCGATTTCGTTATTGCAATATCTCTGGCTCGATTATTGATCGCGCCGATTTGGTTGAAGCGACTCTGCAGATGCGCGATGTCTCCCGGATCCGTATATTCAGCCAATATTTCTGGATTCAAGTGGATGCCGTCGTCAATGATATTGAATGGCAGTTGTTTCGATGAAGTATTTTTTTTCAGTTGTTCAAAGAATCGCTGCGCCACCTTCCTTCCAATGGATGCTCCCGATACTCATCAAACGTCATGAGCTTTGAAGTCGCAGCTTCAATGATCTTCTGCGCTTGACTCAATGACGATTCGGGTGCAGGGCGTTCAGAATTCATATTCTGCTATACTCTACCAATGAAATCCGGATTTGTCATGTTAGCGGGACGGTCAAACGTCGGAAAATCCACGTTGTTAAATAGGCTCGTTGGATCGAAAGTCGCAATTGTGACGCCGAAGCCGCAAACGACGCGCCATCCGATTCGCGGCATCGTGCATGACCCGCGCGGTCAGCTTGTATTCATAGACACGCCCGGCGTGTTTCTCGGCAAAACGGATCGCGTGTCGCGCCGCTTGAATGAATTTGTGAAAGAGACGTTGGCTGGCGTAGATGCGATCGTCTACGTCGTGGATCCGACGCGCGAGATTGGTGCGGAAGAGGAATTCATCCAGCGCCTTCTCCGCGCTTCAACGGTCCCGATCGTTCTCGTCATCAATAAAATGGATCTCGTCGTGGTACGGCGCGACGTGCCACGCCATCTTGATGCTGCTCGCGCGATCAACGTGGGCCAGCGCGCGACCATGGAGCTCTCCGCGTTGAACGGAAAAAATCTCAACCGGCTCGTGGACGAGCTCTTTCATCTCGTTCCGGAAGGCGAGATGCACTATCCGGATCTACAGTTGACGGATATCGGCCACAACCAATGGCTGGAAGAACTCATTCGCGAAAAAGTATTTCTAAACCTCGGCGAAGAGCTGCCGTACACCGTCAAGGTATCGCTCGATGAGACACAAACGCGACCCGACGGTTCACGATATTTGAAAACAACCATTTGGACAACAAACGATCGCTATAAAAAAATGATCATTGGAAGCAAGGGTATGATGTTAAAACGGATTGGCACGATGGCGCGCAAAGAAATGGAACTTGTGACGAGCGCGAAGGTATTTCTCGATCTCACGGTACAGGTGGATCCGAAATGGCAAGAACGATTTTCATGATTCTTGGATCTCCTTGATCTCCGTCACCTCATACCCGACCGTTTTCAAAAAATTGACCCCAGAACCCGCGCCAAGCGATGCCAAGAGGAGCGGATTTAATGTCACTTTGAGCACAAGAGGATTTTTCTTGTTGTCGAGCACCACGATCTCGCCAAACCAGTTCCGCGCTTTCAAAACCTGAACCGTCACATTCCGGCCATTGATCTTGAGCGGCCACTCTCCGTGGGTCGAATCCGCAACAATGTGGCGCGCGTCCTGTTTCACCCCCATCGCGTCGAGATTCACCTTGAGCGCCTCCAACGCGCGTGTCATCTCTTTCAGATTCGTGAGCAGTCCAATTTGCGCTGGATCCAGGAGGCCAAAATCCAACGAACTGTTTCGGATCTTTGCAAGATCTTCATACACCTCCTGCGAGAGCCAGATTCCGCTTGCATTAAACGCATGTTGGTCTCCTTCGACCCAATATCCGGGGAGATACAACCGATGCGACGAGAGGAGATTTATGCCATTCACGAATCCGACGTATTGACGGATGCCGCTGTCTTTCGGGTCTTTCGGATCTGGTGTCACCCGCGTCGTGAATTTCCACGACACCTTCGCGTGGTTCCCGGGCGCGTATTCTTCGATCACGACGTCGCGCGTGCCTCCGATGGTACCGATTCCGAATTTCTCCGCGAGCTTTTCGCCCACGCCATGAACCCCCTGCGTCATCGTCAAAACGCTCCCGCCGACGAAGTTGATTTTTTCCGCCGCCTGCTTTGGCGTGAGCTGTTCGAATGATGCAGGCTTCGGTCCGGACGGCTCACGCGAGACTCCGGGGAGATTCGTAGGCAACGAACATCCGCTTCCAAGGATTGAAAACGTGGCGGCAAAACAGGCCGCACGTCTAAAAGAAGTTTTCATCGCTTTGGCAGATAATCTATTGTGATCGTCATCTCGTCAATGCCCGGATTCTCTGGCGTATCTCGCATCAGAAACTGGATGACCACGTCATTTCGTTTCGCAACGGCGGAAATCGTAGAAAGTTTTTCATCCTTCACGACATCTTCGTGGAATCCTCCGGTCGCAAACATCTTCTCGTATGCAGCAAAAACATCCTTTGGTTTCGCATCGAGCTGAACCCAATGCACGGAGACCCGATCCATGCCGGCAACGAGCGTTGTGAATCGCTTGATGCCTCGCACAACCTCCGTCGAACTCGAACTTCGATCAAGCCAAGAGACGGGTGCGGAAATGACTTCAAATAACTTTCCCCTGCTCGATCCGGGGAGATAGGAGATGGAATTTGCGTCCGCGAAACGATAGAGCTCGATATCCGAAGGAAAATTCTTCGGGAGCATCGCGATGGGTTGCGGTCCCGGACCGCTAAACACACGAAGAATGGCGTACGCCGCAATGGCTGCCGTGATAAAAAAGAGGAGGCACCCAATGCAGCAGGCCTGCCACCACGGCCGCCCGGTTTCAAGCTGTATCATACGAACAGCATATCCCACGGACGACTTGTATTCAAATCCGCTCGGACGTAGAATGGCCACGTCCTATGCTCCCCACATCTGCGCCTTCATTTTCCTTGCCAGATCAAAACGGAAACCTCGTTTCCCTGTCGGATTTCAAAGGAAAAAAGAATGTTCTCTTGGTGTTTTATCCCGGCGATGCAACGCCGGGATGCACGATGCAGCTCTCTGCGCTGCGCGATGACTTTTCAAAACTCGCCGCGCTTGATACGGTCGTCTTTGGCGTGAACCATGGCGATGCGCAAAGCCACGCGACGTTCGTCAAAAAATGCTCCCTCCCCTTCCCACTGCTCACCGACGCATACAAAAAAGTGAGTGCACGATACGGCGCGACCAAAAAATTATTCAAACTCACGATCATCAAGCGCACGGTCGTCGTCGTGAATACGGATGGAAATATCATCTACTTCAAACACGGAATGCCGAAAAATGCGGAGATTTTCAAAGTAATCAGCTAAAACCCTATCTACGATCTACCATCTATTATCTACACGTTCATATGCAATCCGAACCAAAACCTCTTCCGTTCACAGGCTCGCTCACGGGCATTTCCGACAAGACGCTCGCAATCCATCACGACAAACTCTACGCGGGGTATGTCGCGAAGAAGAATGAGATCAGCGAGAAGCTCGAAGTGCTCTCGCACGGCGGCGACGTATCGAGCGCAAATCAATCCTATTCTGAACTCCGCGCGATCAAAGACGGCGAGACGTTTGCGATCAACGGAGTCTATCTTCACGAATGGTACTTCGACACGCTTGGCGGGGATGGAACGCCGTCTGGTTCGCTGAGTGACGCTCTGACGACAACGTACGGTTCGCTCGAGAACTTCATGACCTATTTCTCGGCCTGCGGCATGGCGACGCGTGGTTGGGTCGTGCTCTGCTACGATACGCATGACGCGACGCTTCGCGTGTACACGGGCGACGCGCATAACCATGGCGGCGTCTGGGGATGCATGCCAGTCCTCGTCCTTGACGTCTACGAACATGCGTACTTCATTGATTACGGATCTGATCGCAAGGCATACATTGCGGACTGGTGGAAAAATCTGGATTGGAAAAAAGCAACAGAGTCGTATCAAAATGTCATACGACTTTATAGACTTAAGACTTTATAGACTTTAAGACTTTCTACTTCTATGCATGGTTGTTGTCAGGACGACTCATCGTCCGCACTCAAACTCGGTTCACACACACCCACATTCTCAAACGTCACCGCGTATCACAACGGCGAATTTCATTCCGTGAGTTTGTCTGACTTTCACGGAAAATGGCTCGTGTTCTTCTTTTACCCTCGAGATTTCACGTTCATTTGTCCGACGGAGCTGCGAGGATTTTCAGATCACGAAGCGGAATTCAAAAAACTGAACGCCGAAATACTTGGATGCTCGACGGATTCGGAATGGAGCCATAAAAATTGGTTCGAGCGCGATCTCGCGGGTGTGAAATATCCCGTACTCGCAGACGTGACACATGAAGTGAGCCGTGCGTATGGCGTCTTCAATGAACGCGAGGGTTTTGCGGAACGCGGACTCTTTCTCATTGATCCGGAGGGCATCGTCCGCTACATCGTGATCAGTGCCGGTTCTGTGGGCCGTTCGGTCAAAGAAACACTGCGCGTCTTGCAGGCGTTGCAGACGGGTGAGCGATGCCCGGTCGAGTGGGAACCGGGAAAATCCACGCTCGGAAAAGTGTAGCTCCTTCAATCATCAAAACCCCCTCCTCTTACATGAATAAGAGGAGGGGTAGGGAGTGGTGGAGTTACGCCTTCTGTTTTGCCCCTGACAACGCCTCTTCCAATGCTGTTTTGTTCCATCCAACGATGATCTGACCATTTACCTCAACGACGGGCACGCCCATCTGGCCTGACTTTTTCACCATCTCATTCGCCGCGGACGGATCCGCGGAAACATCGATTTCATTATACGCGATGTTTTGTTCTTTCAGATAATCTTTCACGAGTTTGCAATACGGACACGTTGGCGTGGAGTAGATTGTTATATTCATACAGAACTAGTATAGCATAACGAGTTATCCACATAGGCAGTAGGCTGTAGGCAGTAGACAGTAGGCGGCAGCAAATGGTAGCTATGAATACATGCCTTCTACATCACACATGAATCTTATTAT
>CAYIQM010000018.1:0-13701 GCA_964365615.1 uncultured Gammaproteobacteria bacterium
AACTACACAATCACACCTCAGTGAGTGGGGATGTTATTTACGGAAGAGTCCTAAGCGCAAAAGCTCGCTCGCTCAGCATCTTTTCAGAAATCAATCCTTTTTCAAGCGCATTAATTTGCTCGGCTACGGACGGTTCACCTTTTTCTTTTTTTTCAGACGGTTCTTCTCGCTCCTGAGACTTCTCCAGTCTGAGAGCTTTTGCTCCTTCGGTGGTTGGTTTTTCTGGAGCTGTTCTCCCTTTTAGCGTAAGGCCTGTATTTGCCATAATAGTGGTCATTAATAATAAAGATTCATTATCGTTGTTTCATTTCTGTTTAAAGGCACGAGCCAGCTTGTCGTATTCTTTGATCACTCGGTAGTCGTCCATGCTCGCAGCTCTCTCCTCATAAAGTTGCGGATTCAGCTTTTGTAATTCCTCACGTGCTTTCGCATAAAGCGCCGCGATTCTGTCCTTGGATGGTTTTTTTGGATCAACAAAACGGACATGCTGACGAAGAAGATTTGAGCGTTCTACTAACGCGTGTAACTCAGCCGCATCTTCGAGCCTAACGTCTGGCGTGAAGTCAATAAATAGTTGCGGCACCGTTTCTCTCATGCGGATACGAAATTTCGGACTTTCTTTAAGCAACCTATCAAAATTTTGGTGCGATCGTATCTGTTCAAAAATTTCTCTCTGTAGATCATCATCAGCAACCATGAGATTGGCGGCGTGATAGTCCGAAAGCTGCTTGTCTTTAAGGTAGCTTTTCAAAATGGCCTGTATGGGTAGCCCTTTATTTAATTTTGCAATCTGCCAGAGAGTTTCCACTGCGCTGGTATCCATGTCCGTCGCCATCTTCTTGGATTCTTCTCCGAGCATTTGGATAAAACCATCGGGCAAACCTTTCACAGCACCTTGCTTAGTCATCAATTCAAGGGCGCGAGAGAGATAGAACTGCCTTTCATCTTCTTCGGTTGAATGCCCACCAGTGCCTCCGGGTTTATCGATCTTTACCATGTAGTAGGACAAAATGTGTCGAAGCTGTTCTTCCTTGTCGGGTGCTTCTTTTGAAAGATTGCGGCCAATCTCGTTCACCACCGGTTCCATGCGGGTCAACGTATAATCTATTCCTTCTAACTTACGCGTATCCAAGTTCTGTTTCGCCCAAGTCGTATCAACGATCGTGGCATTGGCTTCACCGGTTCGTCCGACGGTTACAAAAGTGTTCCAAGCGTGACCTCCCTCATCAGCGTTGAAAACATTTTTCTTTTCTCGTTTTGGTTTAAATTCTGTACCGGCTTCGTAAAGAGCGTACGTATTTCTTAACTGACTGAATCTAGTCTGTTTAGCTTTCAGTGCCTCAAAAACCGCTTTCGTCATACTGGCATAATTCCGACACACGCCATTTCCTTCCCACTCCGGATTTTGTTTGTTCCGTAGACCTTCTTGAAGAAGCTGGAGAGCGGTACTCTGATCCGCTTTTGTTCTACGATCACCCGCAGTGAGATGTTCGCCGCGCTGTTCTTTGATATCGCTGTGTTTATATTTCGTAAGGGCGACTACAATGCGTGTCGCAAGCTCTGTAGCCTGTCTTGGAGTCAAGGCGTCCAAACTTTTAATATTGAGGTCTTGGATAAGAGTCGCGCCTTCTTTTTCCAAATAGGTTGTTACAAAAGAAAATATCCTTTTCTCCCAGTCAGGCTCTTTAATTGTTTCCTGATATGTCGAAGCACTCGGATGTTCGCCTGCCAGTTTTTCTCTTTGCAATAAATATTTTCCGATTGCCGGTGGGACTTCTAACGCTGTTTCGCTTGGTGCTACCTTTGGATCGAATGCATTAAAATCAGAAAACGCTATACGCTCTTGGCCGGTTTGAATTTCAAGGAGAGGTTTTTTGGTAAGACGTTCTTCGTTCTCTCGCTCTTTGAGAAAAAAGGTCTTGGCAGCATCCCAAGAATCAAATTCCGTGCGTACAACGCCAAGAGACACACCTAAACGCGAATCGATGGCCGATGGGAGGCTTACTTGAAATTTTCCATCCGGCCGTTCATCGATGCGATATAGCACTCTGCCAAAGGTCTTTTGTAGGGATAGTTTTTCAAACAAAGTTTTTGAGTCCGCTCGTGATTCTGCGGCTGCGGCCTCCGCTTCTTCTCGCGTATCAAAATGCTTCTTGGTCGTGCCGACGATTGCTTCACGTTTGGCGTCGTACAAGCCAGGGAGTATGACTTCAAAACCACCATCATCGGTTGAAGCGACATCGTAAAGATTCAAGCCCACTGGTTTCGTGGGCTTTTCTTTTTGGATTGCTGGCTTTTCCAGCGTAGGCATAATTTTCATTTTAGGTTGACCTCCTCATTCTAATCTCAACTCCGAGTAGCTTAGCTGAAATGTACCTTTAATTGAAGGGGCAGCACATGGCCGAAAATGCTTTGAAAATACATGGCTTACTCCATCAAATCTGATGAACTGATATACTGACCTCTCCTACATAACTTAATTATATAATGTGCTCGCTCTCAGGAATCCTTGCAGCAATCGTCGGTCACTCAATTTCCTCCGACAACGCCTCAACTCGCGTCCGATCACGGCAAGTTCCGGCGTCAAATTGGCGAGGTATGTCTTTTTCATCATCCCCCACAGGTATTCGATCGGATTCAGCTCTGGCGCATAGGTGGGCAGTCGGACGACCCTGAGCCAGGATCGTTGCGAACGAATGTATTTCTGTACGATCTTGGCACGATGCGCAGGCAAACCGTCCATGAATAGGAGGAGTTTCTTTCCACGGAGATGGCGTTTGATGTCTTTGAGAAAATGAATAACTTCTTTCGCATCGACTGTGCCAGCGATGCTGCGGAGCAATAGTCCTGGACGTTTTCCTCTCGGATCCGTCACGATCACCCCCAGACAGGGCAAGTTTTTTCCATGACCCTGAAGAGGTGATGATGGGCGTCTTCCCTCGACGCGCCCATGTCCGATGGATAAAGGGACGTTCAGAGAGTCTTGTTTCATCATGAAACCCAAGTAGAAATCGGTGTGTATGCGCCCATTTTTTTTACATGTGGGAACGTTTTGAACTTCCAGTTCGAGATTGCGCGTTCGTTCCTGCTTCGTGCGTGTGCTTCAGGTTTTTGGCAGGAAAAGCCCAGTTGAATGATCGTATGCCATATTCTGGTATAGCCGAGGGAAACCCGGAGTTTTTTCTTCGCCAGATGTTGAATGCGGCTCACCGTCCAAAAGTCCGTGACGTACCCTTCAGAGCGCGGACCTTTCAGAATGAGAGACTTCAACTCCTTTTTCTTGTCAGGGGTCAGTTGAGAGGGGAATCCTGGAGGACCTTTGGAAACAAGCCCAGCCGTCTTGTCCTTCTTCCATGCTGCATGCCATTGGCAGACGGCGGCACGGCTTACGTCCAGGCGTTTTGCGACGGTTGCCTGGGATACGTCTCGAGTGAACATCTTCCCCGCCTTGTTCCTTCGACGTTCAAGCATGGCTCGGTCTCGTGTATGTGAAATATGCATATGCCTCAGTATGGCACATGCGCAATACATTGTTAAGTTATGTAGGAGAGGTCAGTAGAATTAGCATCCCTACAAAGCAAAACCACCAACATTTCTGCTGGTGGTTCTACGTGGCTCCGAGGGTGGGGATCGAACCCACGACCAAGGGATTAACAGTCCCCTGCTCTACCGCTGAGCTACCTCGGAATATCCTCAAAAGAGCTTTGACAATTTATCTCGTTACCTGTCTCACGTCAAACTCTTCCCCATGAAAACTTTTTCGAGCGTCCCGCTCTCGATCATCTGCGCCGGATCGCCATGCGCGACCACGCGACCTTTATCCAGCAGATAGGCTCGATCAACGATCCCAAACAAAGATTGGAGATTGTGTTCGACGATGAGGATTGCGGTGTTGTGGCGCTCGCGGATGTCTTTGATAATTGCAAAGACGTCTTTGACGAGTTTCGGCGACAGTCCAAGCGATGGCTCATCCAAGAGCAGAACGTTTGGATCCGTCATGAGTCCGCGCGCGATGGCAAGCATCTGTTGTTGGCCGCCAGACAAGGTGCCAGACGCATCTCTGCGCTTGTGCCGGAGGATTGGAAAGAGTTCCATCACCTCACGAAGACGCCGACGCAACTCTTGTCGGTCATTCAGCGTATGCGCGCCGACCAAGAGATTTTCTTCAACGCTCATACTCGTAAAAACGCGCCGGCCTTGCGGGACAAATGAGATTCCAAGCTCCGCCATCTTGTGCGCGACGGGATGGATCGGCGCATCGTGCCATCGAACCGTACCGTGCATCATGTGCGTCAATCCGAAAATCGTCTTGAGCACCGTGGATTTGCCAGCGCCGTTCGGCCCCATCACGGCCACGATCTCGCCCTCGTCAAGCGAAAGATCAACCTGCTCCAAAACGGGAAGTTCGTTGTAACGGACCGTGACATTGTCGAGACGTAGGAGAATATCTTGAGCCATAATCATCAGACACCAAGATACGCCTCGATCACCTCCGCGCGTTTCAAAACCGCATCTGGCGTACCTTCGGCCAAAACTTTCCCCGCATCCAGAACGATAACCCGATCAGAAAGCAAACGGATCAAACTCATGTTATGTTCGATGAGGATGATCGTTTTTCCTCTTTGCTTCAGCTCCTGCATGATGGCGACCACGATCTTCATCATTTCAGGAAAGAGACCTGCAAATGGTTCGTCGAACAAGTACACATCCACATCCATCGCGAGTGCGCGCGCAATCTCCAACAATTTTCTCTGCCCGTATGAACAACGCGAGGCAAGCTCCCTGCGCTTCTCCCACAAACCGACCTTTCGCAACACCTCTTCTGCGCGTTGCATCGGCACGTGAAGGAGATGATCAACGAACGATCCCCATACGTTCCGTCGCGTCAGCACGACAAGGATGTTATCCAGCACCGACATCTGCTCGAAGACGCGCACGTCCTGGAACGTCCGCGTCATGCCATACCGCGGCACGTCAGATGGATGGAGCGGCAAACGAACGCGTTGTCCATGCACCGCGATGGACCCCGCAGTCGGCGGCAACATCCCCGAAAGAAGATTAACGATGGTGCTTTTGCCTGAACCGTTTGGTCCGATGAGGCTCGTGATCGTGCCGCGCGATATCGCGAACGACACCTGTTCGACCGCATGGTTGCCGCCGAAAAATTTTGAGACATGCTGGAGTTCGAGAGCCGTCATAGCTTGTATGTGCCAAAAAGACCCTGCGGACGAAAGATTATGAGGAGAATAAGCAGGAGACCCACGACCGCGACGCGCATCTGGCCCGCGATGGCAGGGGAAAACCCGATAAATCTCACCGCTTCATATAACACGATAAAAAATGTCGCGCCGACAATGGACCCGCGCAGCGTTGCAAGCCCGCCCAATATGATCATGGTCAGGAGATTGACAGATTCAAACACCATGAATGCCGACGGATCAACGAAACCAATGTACGTCGCGTAGAGCGCTCCGGCAATGGCCGCAAGAATGGCCGCCAGCACAAAGACCGTGAGCTTATATTGCAGCACTCGATACCCAAATACTTGGAGCGCATCTTCGTCCTCTCGAATGGCTTTCAGGACACGACCAAACGGCGTCCGCATACAAATAAAAGCGACGAGGATGGAGAACAAAAGAAAGAACACGGACAGAAACAAAAATGTGCTTCCAGAAGCAAACGACCATCCAAAAATCATCGGGCGTGGAATACCGGGGATGCCTAACGGTCCGCGCGTGATCGAATCGAGATTCAGCATGGCCACATAGACGACGCTATTCAGACCGAGCGAACCGAGCGCGTAGTAATCCCCGCGGAGCGTGCTCAAGATCAATCCAAAGACAAAAGCAACGAATGCCGTCACGAAAATGGCGACAATGAGCGCGATGTAAAATGGGAAATGATGGAAGACCATCAAAATCGCCGCGGTATAGGCACCGATCCCGAAAAATGCCGCATGCGCAACAGAGAGGAGGCCTGTGTGTCCCACAACCAAATTCAATCCAACGGCCAGGATGGCAAAGATCGAAGCCATGATCGCGAGATGGATCAGATAGGCCATATTATTTTTTGGAGATGAGGCCGCGAGGGCGGAAAATCAAGAAGACGATGAGCACGGCAAAGGCAATCGCATCTTTCCATTGGCTCGCGATAAACCATGTGCCGAGGTTCTCGATGAGCCCGAGGCCAAGAGCACCAAGTGCCGCACCAGAGATCGTTTCCAATCCGCCAACGACTCCGCCAATGGCACCTTTGAGGAGCAATGACAGACCAATCGTTGGCTGCAGCCCGATATCAAAACCCGTGAGCGCGCCAGCGAGCCCCGCGAGGCAGGACGCACTGAAGCTTACGAGACCGATCACGCGCTCCGTGTTGATTCCAATGATGGTCGCCACTTCTGCATCATCGCTCACAGCTTTGACCGCGCGACCGTATTTGGTGAATCGCAAAAAGAGCAGAATTCCAACAAGACACACGAGTGCGAACGTGATCATCATCACCTGTGTCATGGCGAGGATGCCGCCGCCGATCTCGATCGTGCCTGTGGCGAGCGATCGTGGAAATGATTGATATTCCGAGCTGAACGCGATGGCAATCAAAGCCTGAATTGTGAGCAAAAGACCCAACGAAGCCACGATCTGCACGAGCGTCGAAGCTCGACGTCGGCGCAGCGTATGAAAAATCACGATATCACAAAGCCAACCAAAAACGCCGGCAATACACATGCTCACGAGGAGAGAGAGCCCCAGTGGCAACGTGGTATGCTCGAGAAAAAATAGCATCGTATACCCTCCGACGACCGCGAACCCTCCGAGAGCCAAATGAAAAAGACGGCTTACGCCATACATGAGATTGAAGGCCATGGCCATGAGCGCATAGACCGCCGAAGCAATGATGCCGTTCAGGATGATCTGAATCGCGATCTCCATAGACAAACGCGTAGGAGTTCTGATGGTTCAGAACTCCTACGCCATACAACGATACTCAATCACTATTTGACCTCGATACCTTTGCCGCCTTCGATCTTTTTGACCACATACTGCGCGACCGTGAGATCGCCATTCTGGTCAAATGAGACATCGCCGGACACGCCCTTATACTGCACGCCGTGCAAGGCTTCGGCGACCTTATCCGGATCCGTGCCGAACTTTGTCATGACCTGGGCCAGAAGCTTGATGTTGTCATAGGACTGTGCCGCGCAGATCGGAACTGCCTTCCCACCCGTCTTTGCTAAGACCTTGGCGTTAAATTCATCCGATTTCGGCATCACGACCTCACTAAAGATAACGTCGCCTTTCCCGCTGACCTCGGCTATGAGCTTTGGATCAGCCCATGCATCGCCCGCATATACTTTTGTCTTCATGCCAAGCTCCGCAAACTGCTTCATGAACGCGATCCCGCCATCCGGATACAGCGGCGCATAGACGAGATCCGGCTTTAATCCTTTCACTTTGGTCAAGCTCGTACGATAATCCTTATTGTCCTGTGGCGAACCTTCTTCAGCAACGATCTCGCCACCGAGTTCCTTGAAGCGTGCCGCGAACTTATTCCTCAAGCCGTTTCCCCAATCCGTGACGTGATAGACAACCGCGACTTTTTTCGCTTTCAATGTATTGAAGGCATACTCTGCCGCGAATTTACCCTGATACGCATCAGACGGATAGGAACGGAAAAAATACGTGCCCAAACCCGTAAGTGTCGGTGCCGAGGAACAGTACGAGATCACAATTGTCTTATTCTGCATCGCGGTTGGACCAAAAGCAGCGGTCTCTGAAGAACAGAGGCCTCCGTTAATCGCCGCAACTTTATCAAGATTGAGAAGTTTGTTTGCTGCGGACGTAGCTGCGACGGGGTTGCACTTGCCATCTTCATAGATAACTTGGAGAGGACGACCGTTTACCCCTCCTGCTGCGTTGACCTCTTCCGCCGCGATCTGAACCGCGGCTTGAGCGACCGTCCCGAGCGATGATGCATCACCCGTGAGCGGGCCGATAAAACCGATCTTTATTGGACTCGTATCCGCTGCCGGAGCAGCTGGCACCGCAGGTGCGGTGGGTTGTTGAGACGCCGGCGTGCTGCCAGCGCATCCTGCGCCAATAGCCATCGTAAAGGCCAGAGCGCCGATGAAATACCCCTTCATACTTTGCATAAAAATACGATAAATGTATTAAGTACTGACATTTTTACACCCCCTGCACGGGCATTGCAAGAGGGGTTGCTAATAATCTATGAGTTTCCGAATCATCGGATGCTGCTGGATTTTTTCAATGGCTTTTGCTTCGATCTGCCGGATGCGCTCGCGCGTGACGTCGAATTCTTTCCCAACTTCTTCGAGCGTGTGGCTCACGCCATCCGTGAGTCCGAATCGCATCTCGAGAATCTTTTGTTCGCGCGGGTTCAAATCCTTGATGATGTCATGCACATAATCGCGTAAGAGTTGGAGTGCCGCGGCGCGATCCGGTGTCACGTTCTTAATGTCCTCAATGAAATCCTCAAGCGTCGAATCTTCGTCGTCTTCGCCGACAGACGTCTCGAGCGACACGGTGTCTTGCGAGATTTTGATGATGTGACGAACCTTGTCCACGTCTTGGCCCATCTCCGCGGCGATTTCTTCGGGGAGCGGCTCACGGCCCAAATCCTGGATGAGTTGACGCTCGATCTGCTGAAATTTATTGATCGTCTCGACCATGTGCACGGGGATCCGGATCGTGCGCGATTGATCCGCGAGCGCGCGCGTGATGGCCTGCCGAATCCACCAGGTCGCGTACGTCGAAAATTTATACCCTTTGCGGTACTCAAATTTTTTCACGGCGCGGAAGAGACCAATGTTCCCTTCTTGGATGAGATCGAGGAGTGACAGCGACTTGCCCGTGAATTTTTTTGCAATGGAGACCACGAGGCGCAAGTTCGCCTCGATGAGCTTTTTTTCCGCCTCCTTCTCGGCGCGCTCTTTGCGCTTCGCAAGCGCGACTTCCTCCTCCGCGGTCAAGAGCGGGATTTTTCCGATCTCACGAAGATACATCTGGATCGAATCCGCCGTGATGTCGAACGGGTCGAGCTTCCCTCGCTTGTCATCCGCGCTGTGCATCTGCTCGAGCATCTCGTGGCGATCCTCTTGCCGTCCGAGAATCCCCTCCTTCATCTCGACAACGCCAATGCCAGCCGCGTCGAGGCGATCAATAAATGACTCGTAGACGGAAATATAATCCTCGATTTCCGGAAACGCGTAGAGGATTTCGTTCTCCGTCATGAAGCTGCGCGTGCGCGCTTTTTCAAACAGTTTGTCAAGTACCGCGGGAGATGGCGGCGGCGTTCTGACGTACGGCTTGCGCACCGGTTGCTTCTGCGGTGCCTTCCTCTTCTTTTCGAAACGACGAATAGGCCTCACGGCCTTTTTATGCGCTTTGTGCTTTGATTTGGAGAAGGAACGATGTTTGGGCATGACGCGATGTTTCTTTTTGGAAGGCATAAGACGCGCATCCCGGAGCGGCAGGAATCTGAGGTTATCCCACTTCGCTGACGCGTCGTGGGGAGATCAGGCCACCGGCAAGGGATGTCAAATGAGTTTTTCAAATTGCGCGAGGAGATCACTGATTTTGGCAGTGTCGCCGGCAAGCTCTGCGTCGCGCATTTCTTGTTCCAAGCGTGTGCGTTCTCCCGTGATCCATTTATCTCGGAGGAGCGTACACGTCGTTTCGAGCTCCCGCCGGAGAGCGTCGGCCGACTGATCCTGGAATTCGCGATCCGCAAAGATCGCGAGCGTGTTTAAAAGATCTTCTGACGGCGATTCGGGCAGATGGTACCACGACACTCGTTCTTGCGCAAGAGGATGAAACTCCGGTTTGAGATAGAGGATGGCGAGCATGCGCGTTTCGAGATCGTGCAAAGGATGAGAGGCGGTAGGCTGTAGGCTGTAGACGGTAGCGTTCGATCGATGTGGATGAAGAATATCCTTGCTACCTGTCACCTGCTGCCTAATGCTTTTGAGTTCTTCCCTCAATGCATCTTCAGACACTCCCAAATCTCGTGCCAACCGCGCGACCCACGCGTCGCGCTCAACGGCGTTCGAAATGCGACGGAATTCCGGCAGGAGCGTTGCTGCGATTTTTTTCTTTTCTTCTGGCTTGGTCGTGTCTTGTCCTTTGAAGGCGTTCCGATACAGCCACTCAATCACGGGGAACGCACCCTGAATCGCCTGTTTCCACATCTCGACGTCTTGTCGAATCACCTCGTCCGGATCCTTGCCTGCGTTTCGTGGCAGCACGATGATCTTCACGTTAAAATCGAGCGCGCGCGCGAGGTCGAGCCCGCGGATCGTGGCTGCATTCCCGGCTGCATCCGCGTCAAAGGCGATTGCGAGATTTGTTGTGAAACGTTTCAAAAGATTTAATTGCTCTCCGGTCAATGCGGTGCCCGAAGAGGCAACAACATTCGTGACGCCGAATTGATGCGACGTGATCACGTCCATGTTGCCTTCAACGATCACCGCGAGATCTTGACGTTTGATCTCGCCCTTGGCTTTGTCGAGACCGAAGAGAATATGACTTTTTTTATAGAGGAGCGTCTCGGGTGTATTGACGTATTTGGCTGGCGGTGATGTAGGGGCGTGATGTTGCACGCCCTCGGACGCAATGAATTGCGCTCCTCCACCGTCCAAAATGCGTCCCGTGAATCCGACAACCTTTCCGTGAAGATCACAAATGGTGAAGAGGAGGCGGTTGCGGAAACGATTGTAAATTGTAGTTGGCAGTTGGCAGTTGGCAGTTGGCAGCTTTGCAGATGCATCTCGTTTGATCGCTAATCCGGCTCTGATCAATTCATCCTCTGTGACGCCCTTCGCTCGCAGCGCGTCCGTGAGCCCATTCCATCCATCCGGCGCATAGCCAATTCTCCAAATGTCACAGGTGAGCTCATCCAACCCGCGCTGTGCGACGTACGCGCGCGCGTGATCTGCGTTCGGATTTTGGAGAAGTTGCGCGCGAAAATATTTCGAAGCGAGATCATTCACCTCTTGCAAGCGTTTCCGCTCGGAGCTCTGTTCGGTATTGAATTTTGGGAGTATGACACCGGCTTTTTGCGCGAGATACTCAAGTGCTTCTGGAAAATCCATCCCTTCCATTTTCTGAACGAAGGAGATCACGTCGCCGCCCTGATCACATCCAAAGCAATGCCATGATTGGCGCGGACGGTTTACAAAAAAGCTCGGAGTCTTTTCTTGATGAAACGGGCAGCAGGCCTTAAAACTCCCTGATCCTGCGGGTTTGAGCTGGAGATACTCCGCGACGGTGTCCACAACGTCAAGACGGGATTTGATGTCTTCAATGGCGTCCATGAGACCCATGTTGACGCCTTCCCGATCCCCTGACAAGGTGTGCATGTCCACAACGGAGGTAATGTAACATGGATGCAGAATCGTCCTTTGCCTACATCGCGGGTGCGCTGACCGATGTGCCAGACGAAAGGCGCGCAGCGCTCAAGCGCCTTTACGAACAGCTCGGCGACGTGTGCGTGCAGCACGGACTCCAAGGGTACGTCCCGCATCAACATTCAGATCCTGTAACGCATGCGCACCTCACGCCACGAGAGGTCTATGATCTCGACTTTCAAAGGGTGCGCTTGTGTGCACTCCTCATCGCCTATGTGAGCGAACCATCGCTCGGCGTCGGCGTAGAGATCGCGTGGGCCGGACATCACCAAATTCCGATCGTTCTCGTTGCCGAAGCCAAAAAATGCGCGGAGAGAAAAATCTCCCGTCTCATCCACGGCTTCCCCAACGTGGTGCATATGATCGGGTTTACGGATCACGCGGATGCGGTGCTGCAACTTGACGCGTGGCTCGCGGCAAACTGGCAGTAGGGTCATCTCCTCTACCTCGTCCTCCCATGCCGCGGCTTACGCGTTGGACGCGGAGACCGCGCCCCTACGGATTCTTTCTCTCGCTTCTTGAGCTCCTGTGTGAGCTCGAAGATCTCATCCCGCAAAATGGCCGCGAGTTCGAACTGCAAATTCCTCGCGGCCTCTTTCATTTCAACATCTTTTTGCTTCAACACGGTTTTGAGATCGTGCGTTTCAGCTGTCAGCTCGAGCTGAAGGATTGCTTTAATATCTTTTTTTGCAGGTTCGAAGGACAGGCCAAGCACCGCGCGATAATCTTTGATGGCTTTGATGATGGTCTGCGGCGTGATGCCGTGTTCCGTATTATAGGCGATTTGTTTCGCGCGACGGCGGTCTGTCTCCGCGATGGCGCGACGCATGGATCCTGTCATATGATCCGCGTAGAGCACCACCTGCCCGCGCACGTTCCGCGCCGCACGTCCGATCGTCTGGATGAGCGAAACGTCGGAGCGCAAAAATCCTTCCTTATCCGCGTCGAGGATGCAGACGAGCGCGACTTCGGGCAGATCCAACCCTTCGCGCAAGAGGTTCACGCCGACGATGACTTCGTACGTTCCCTTTCGGAATTCAGAGAGAATCTCAAGCCGCTCAATCGTATCAATGCCAGAATGAAGGTATCGCGCTTTAATTTTTTTCTCGACAAGATATTCCGTGAGATCTTCCGCCATCTTTTTTGTGAGCGTCGTCACGAGCACGCGGTCGCCGCGCTTCGTAACCGCCGAGATGCGAGCGATGGCGTCGTCAACCTGACTCACCCCCTCAACTCCCCCTTCGTAAGGGGGAGATTTTTGAGACATCCTCCCCTTACGAAGGGGAGGATGGATGGGTGTGGAACGGCTCGGCGTTATCGGCCTCACGATCACCTCCGGATCTACCAATCCCGTCGGCCGAATAATCTGCTCCACGATTTGCAAAGACGTCTCGTGTTCGTATTGACTCGGAGTCGCGCTTACACAGATCACTTGTTTGAATCGTTGTTCGAATTCTTGAAATGTCAGTGGTCGATTATCTTTCGCGCTCGGGAGACGAAAGCCGTGTTCGATCAACGTCTCTTTTCGCGACCGATCGCCAAGAGACATCCCCCCAATCTGCGGAACGGTGACATGCGATTCATCGATGACAAGCAAAAAATCTTTCGGAAAATACGCAAAGAGCGTGTCCGGCGGCGCTCCCGGCGCGCGTCCGGAGAGCGGGCGCGAGTAATTTTCGATGCCGTTGCAATACCCGAGATTCTCGATCATTTCAAGATCGTATTTCGTCCGGCGCTCCAGTCGCTCCGCTTCGAGGAGCTTCCCATTTTTTTCAAACCAATCGAGACGCTGTTTCAACTCCTCGCGGATCGCCGTGATCGCGCGTTCGCGTTCCGGCCCAAGCGTGATGAAATGTTTCGCCGGAAAAATCCAGACATCTTTCTGCTCGCGTTTTTGTTTGCGTGAGACCGGATCGATGGGGATGATGATTTCGACCTTTCCGCGCGGTGCCTCGATGCGATAGATCACTTCCTCGTTCACCGGCATGATTTCAAGCACAGGCCCCTGCGCGCGGAACGTACCGCGCGTGACGTCGGTATTCGAGATGCGCGCGAACTGCATCTCAACGAGGCGCTGCAGCACCTTCTCGCGCGAGAGATCGTCGTCAACTTTAATATGCAACGCTGTCTCCTTATATGTCTCCGGCGCGCCGAGGCCGTAGATGCATGACACGGAAGCGCAGATAATCACGTCTTTTCTCGTCAACAACGCCTGTGTGGTGCTGTGGCGTAGGCGATCAATTTCCTCGTTAATCATCGCCTCTTTTTCGATGTAG
>CAYIQM010000019.1:0-7445 GCA_964365615.1 uncultured Gammaproteobacteria bacterium
TCGTGAATTCGTTTTTACCCCCAAAATTGAATACGAATTAGTCGCCGAGCGAAGCCCATTCGGGTCTGAGACCCTCAGGGTCGAAGACGAGGCGAACCTTCCAAACTTGCAATTTCCAATCTGGTACCGGGGGCCGGAATCGAACCGGCGACCTTGGGCTTATGAGTCCCACGCTCTAACCGACTGAGCTACCCCGGCGTACCTTCCACGCTCCACGCCAAAAGCTACGCATTTTGGCGGGCCCGCCTGCTTGCCCGCCAACAGCTACGCAATCAATGGCGGGCTTGCGGCGGGTAACCGACTGAGCTACCCCGGCATGTCGCAAAAAGATATCCTTTTCCTTCTTTCTTGACAAGACTGACAAAAAACATTAACGTCTGTAATATGTATATCGCTGAATGTAGTCTGGTATTTAAGATGTTCCTCAAGACAGCGATCAAATCATCGCGGGATAGAGCAGTTGGCAGCTCGCCAGGCCCATAACCTGGAGGTCGCGGGTTCGAGTCCCGCTCCCGCAACCAATACAAAACACACCGAGGTAACGGTGTGTTTTGTATTTCGTTTTGAGTTGAGCGGAAAATAAAACAGATGACCCTCTCCCCAAAGGAGCTGCATATACGGCTTCATACGACCCATAACGCCAACCTGTATATGTATCGTCCTACATGTATAGATTTATATAGATTTGACAAATATGTATAGTTTTATGTACTATCGTCAAATATGGATAGATTGACTAAACATTTGCTATCAATCAGTGGAGCGTCTCAATATCTGGGGATATCAGAAGCCACGCTTCGTCGTTGGCATAATGATGGCTCTTTTCAAGCGAGTTTTCTCACGCCAGGGGGTCATCGGTACTATTCACTCTCTGATCTCGAAAGAAAAACCAAAGGCATTTTTCGTCTTGCGCAGGAGTGGGCAGAGGCGAAAGAACCATTTCTTCCAGAGCCTGATTTTTACTGTTCGACGAGTGATCGGTTCAAAACACGACATGAAAGAATGGCGCATGAGATAGATTCCCATTCCTCATGGCAAAAATTTGGCTCACTGATATCTGCCGCGGCTGGAGAAATAGGGAACAACTCCTATGACCACAATCTTGGGAACTGGCCAGACGTTGCAGGTGCCTTTTTTGCCTATGATCTCGGTAAACGAATCATTGTGCTCGCAGATCGTGGGGTTGGCGTTTTAGCGACATTGCGTTTGGTGAGACCAAAATTGAAAACAGATGAAGAGGCACTGCATCTCGCCTTTACCGAAATTATTACCAGCAGATCATCGGAACATCGTGGGAATGGTTTGAAGTATGTAAAAGAGGCGATTGTACAGGCTGGCGCACATCTGACTTTTCAATCGGGTGACTCTCAACTGATAATCCGGAAGGGCGAAGAAGGACTCAGAATGAAGAAAGCAGATGCGTCCATTCGTGGCTCCTTCGTATTCATACAATTTTAATACATATGACTATTCACATGACAAAATTCGGTACGGTACTCACATCTCGTCAAGCTGGCAAGGAGGCTTATGCGGCGTTCCTTCCAATATTAACGAATCTCAGTGAGAACGAAGAAGTGTTGGTTGATTTTGAGGGTGTGAGCACGTTTTCTCCTTCTTGGGGAGATGAGTTTTTAACCCCACTTCAAAAAAAGTTTGGTGATCTTTTAACAGTGAAGAATGTTTCCAATCCATCGGTTTCACTTACCATATCTACCTTGGAGAGGATCAACGGCGCCATATTCAACAGAGCTTCAGCTCGCGCGAGTCGCATGGTACCGCAGTGATGGAATCGGTACAGGAGTTCGTTTGTGCTTTTTTGTGATCGAAAAATAGACCTCACGAAGTCTGTTTTTCGTTGTCATTGAGAGAAAATTCGGGCGAGCTCATCGCAGCAAGCTCACATCAGTATCCCCTACCACCGATACGCGTCAAATGCCCAGGCCGTGAGTGCTTTGATATCTTGAAAACGGCTGAACGTATTTTCACTCCCCAATTCGACCGCGACAACTTCGTGGCCCTCCGCGTTCTTCGTCACCTGCGCCATGCAAAAACCCGCGCGCGGCAACGATCCGGTCTTCGCAAGAAGAATGCTGTATGGCTTTTGGTTCAAATAGGATGAGAGAAGAAAATTCGTTGATTTGATACGAAACTCTTTTTTTGTCGTGGAGCTCACGATCGAGATTTCGGAACGCTTTGTCGCTTCTCGAATCTCGGGATACCGCAACGCCGTCGAGATGATGGCCGCGACATCGGCCGCATGTGCGCGATTGTTCGGGTCAAGGCCGGACACGTCAACGAACATCGGAGATCGCAAGCCGAGCTGACGCATTTTTACATTCATCGCCTCGACGAATTTCTCCGTGCCAAGACTCGTTCGCGCAAGCGCATTCGCGGCCGCGTTCACCGAGCCTACGAGCATCGCATTCAATAGTTCGCCTTGCGTGAACTCGTCATGAGGCTCGAGGATCACCTTGCTTTCTATGTCTTCGTCCACTTCTTCAATCGTGACGCGTTTCGCCAGATCCGGCTTTTGATCGAGAAAAACCATCGCAGTCACGAGTTTTGTTAAACTCGCGATTGGGGAAACGCGATGCGGATCCTTTGCGTAGAGCACAGACCCGCTTGCCACATCCGCGACAAACGCAGAACGTGCGGATGTTTTCATCCCCATGCTCTCGAGTTTGCGTTTCTGGGGGACGGTGGGGAGGGGTGCTCTCGCGTTCGAACGCGGTGGCAACGCTCGATTGAGTGCCGTCTCGGCGGCGGCGGGCGAGGCGATTGCAATCGCGACAAAAATTCCGACAAAAGTTCCGAGCATAGGATTACACCGAAAGCGTTACGCGCGTCTCGTCATCGTTTTCGTTTGTTGGGGACGCTTCAAGCTCTTTCAACACGTCCCGAATCGCGGAGTGGCCGCGCAGCGCTTCATAATTCGGCAAAGACTCGATCGTTTTCAGGCCAAGATGACGGATAAAATCGAGCGTAACGGCGTAAACAGGCAAGCCAAGTTTCCCTTCTTCTTTTTCTTCGACCAGCCCGCGCAACAGGAGGTTACGGAGAATGAGCGCGGATTGCACGCCTCGAATTTGTTCGAGTTCCGCGCGCGTCAGTGGTCCGCAATACGCAAGAACGGTGAGTGCCTCAAGCGCGGGCCGCGTGAGTTCGCTCGACAGTTCGGCGTTCAAAATCTTCGTGACGACGGAAGCCGCTTCGGGCCGCGTGACGAGCTCCGCCTCTTTCCCATGACGGAGAAGCATCAAACCGCTTTTCGACTCCTCGAGACGACGATCTAGTTCCTCAAGGCCGGAGACGACTTCATCCCTGTCGCATTGCGACTGCTCCGCGAGGAATGCGATGGTGAGCGGCCGCGCTGCGACAAATAGAACCGCTTCGAGAAGGGCGTCACGTTTCATACACAAACGAGTGCTCGAATGGATCGTGCGCCGGCGCGTCGGGATGTTTTTCGATCATGATGTCTTGGAAAAGCTCGTCTTGCGCGACGGAGACGAATCGCTGCTTCGTAAGTTCAAGAAGCGCCAAAAAACTCACAATAACATCTCCCCTGCTTGCTTCTTTTCCGACGAACGCGCGGAATGACATCGTGATCATTTTGCGCATACGCTGGAGCAAGTGACTGATCTTTTCCTGGATCGAGATCACCCGCTCGATCGCAGCATTCGGAAGCCGTATGAGTGGCTCGATCTTGCTCACGATGCGCTGTATGACGCCGTTCAGGAGCGTGAGCGTCACGCCGTCTGGAGGGGCAAACATCACGTCACGCCGTCGTATTGGACGCGGTACGCGCTGAAAGGCCTGTGCGTCAGCATTCCACATCCGATTTAATTCCTTCGACGCGGCGATGAATGCGCGATAGCGGCGCAACTGCTCTTCAAGCGACGGCCCCTCTTCGAGTTCTTGATCCATGAGCGAGGGGAGCAGGAGCTTTGATTTGAGATACATGAGCTTTGCCGCGACGACGAGAAAATCCGCGACGTCCTCGAGCGGGAGGTTCGGCGTCTCCTTCACATGTGCAACAAACTGCTCGGCAACGGCGGCAAGCGAGATGGTCGAGATATCAAGATCCTCTTTTTCGACGAGCTGCAAGAGAAGATCCAGAGGACCTTCGAAGTGCTCAACCTTGAACGTGACGTTCATGTCTTGATTCCTTTCTTCGTCTGAATATGCGCCTCATCAAGCCACTTCTTTGGGAGGACGGATGGCGCGCCCATGAGAAGATCGCGCGCATCCCCTGTTTTCGGAAATGCGATGACTTCGCGAATGTTCGGCTCGTTCGCGAGAATCATGACGAGCCGGTCGATGCCCGGAGCCATGCCGCCGTGCGGCGGAGCGCCATACTCGAACGCCTCTAAAATATGTCCAAAACGCGCTTGGATGAGCTCATCTGACAGGCCGAGTAATTTGAAAATTTTATTCTGGAGCTCGCGCTCGTAAATGCGGATAGAGCCCGATGACAGCTCGTATCCGTTCAACACAAGGTCATAGGAACACGCGCGGACTTTGAGCGGCTCGGTATCCAAGAGATGGATATCTTCCGGGTTTGGCATACAAAATGGATGGTGCGCAGACTGGATGCCGCCTTCGCCATCGTCCTCAAACATCGGAAAATCCACAATCCAACAGAACGCGAGCTCGTTCGGATCGTTTGTGTCCGCGCGCACGTCCGGCTTGTCGTTTCCATGTTGATTCATCGAATCCGCATATGTCATTCGCTGGAATTTTTTGAACGTGAGCTTTTTTTCTGGCGCCACGGCCTTGACCAATTCAATCATCAAACGCTCATTCAAGGCCAATACATCCTCCTGGGTCACGAACGACATTTCGAGATCAAGCTGCGTGAACTCAAATTGACGGTCACCGCGCGGATCTTCATCACGGAAGCATTTGGCGATCTGAAAATACTTTTCCACGCCCGCAACCATGAGTAATTGCTTGAACTGCTGGGGAGATTGTGGAAGCACAAAAAATTTTCCAGGATGTTGGCGCGCCGGCACGATGTACTCGCGGGATCCTTCCGGCGTCCCCTTCGTCAATACGGGCGTTTCGACTTCCACGAAACCTTCCGCATGCAGAAACTCGCGAAAAAACGAAATAACGCGATCGCGCAAGATGAGATTCTTCAACATCCGCTCGCTACGCAAATCGAGATATCGATATTTCAAACGGATTTCTTCGTTCACGTTTGAGGTGTCGCCGATCTCAAACGGGATTGTTTTTGATGAGTTCAAAATCTCGATCTCCTTTGCAAGAAGCTCAACGGTCCCGGTTGCGAGATGTGGATTGATTTGCTTCGCGTCGCGTTTCTTCACCTCGCCCGTGATCTTGAGACAAAATTCTGAACGGATAGCATCAACGATTTTTTGTGATGTGTCAGAAAGTTCAGACGGAACCGACACGACTTGCAGAATCCCCGAACGGTCGCGCATGTCGAAGAACACAATCTTCCCCATGTCTCTTCGCGAGTTCACCCAGCCGCAGACGGTGACGATTTTGCCGACCTTCTCGACCGTGTCTCGATTCATCGTGCGCTGCATATCATTTGATACAGACTCCGATACTCTCTTTTACCTGCGGGTCCGCGGAACAGGTGAGCCCGGATTTGCACGGCAAAAGCGATGATCCGCCGCAGGTGGCGCCAAACTCGCCGAGTTTTACCTCGAACGACGTCGAGGGACCTGCGGACGGGAAAGCATGATCCACAACTTTGAAAAAGAAAAAAGGTGCCGCGAACAAGGCAAGGAGCGCAAGTGCTCCTAACGCCGCCAAGAGCTTAAAAATGAGCGTTGGGGGCTGCGGTGACATAGTCCGACTATTCTATTTGGTTTGCGGCATCTCGTAAACCTCAACGCTCCCTTCGGGCAACGCCCCCAGTATCGAGAAGGCACCTGAAATCGGATCCACGAGCGCGAGCCGAAACCCATCACGAACAACGAGACGGCCGTCGCGTACAAAGAGTAGCGGGTGTCGTTTGCCGATCTGAATGGGCAATACACGAATGGCTCCGATCGAGTTAGGATAGAATTCGGCGTTGCCATCATTCAGATAGATCGCAATCTCCCCGTTCGGCCCCGGAACGGCGGAAAGGATTAGACGCTTTTCATCGCGCAGCACAAGATGGTCGCCATCCGCGGAAACACGATGAAGCTCCGACGGTGGAACAGGTTCGGATTCGATCCCTTCTCCCGGTGCCGCCGTGGTGTACCAGAGCGCGCCACGTCGCGCCTCGAGGGAGAAAATGGCGTCCGGAAGCGTGGCGATTTTACGAACCACGCCGTTCATGTCTACGTCAAAAATCGCGCGCGTGCTTGTGACAAGCGCGGTGACGAGAAGATGTTTTGGATCGCTCCAGCCGTGCACGCGTGCATCGCGCAACGGGCGTTTTCCAAATCGGAGCGTTAGCGGAAACCCTCCGGCCCCGTGTTGGATTTCGATGACGGAAGCGCCGTCCGCCTTTGGTGTCCCGAGTTTTGCGATGCGGTTTACATCCGGAGTGCGTAAACGATTTTCATAAAAAACAACGGACCCATTCGCCGCGAACGCTCCTTCGATGGCATGCGTTTCCAACGCAAAACGCTCATTGAACTCTTCGCGCGTCAGACGCGTAGAAGATCCGTTCTGATCCAAAAGTGTCGCAGAGGAATCCGAGAGAAGAAGCAATACGGGCGTCGCGCGTCTGGCTTCGGGCGTCGCAGCGACGTCCGACGTGCGGCGTGCGACGCGCGAGCCTTGCGTCACGAGATAGCCGATCCAGACGGCAACAACGACAAACAGCAGAAGCCGCACGAGCGAAACGACGGATGAACCGAATGACGTCGCACGACGTGAAGATTTCATAGCCGTAGGATACGTCACGATGAAAAAATAAAAAAGCCACGCCGTCCGAGAACGGCGTGACGAGGTGTCGCAGGCAACATCAGGACGGTCCAACGAGGACAATCACCTCGTGGTTCGGAATATCATATCCCACGATGAGATTCCCTTTGAAGAAAAGATCGAAGTACGCGCTGAAACGCATGCCCCTCTGGAGAAGGACCGAGTCGAAATGTGACGCAAGCGCGTAGTTGAGACACGTCAGCACGCTGACGCTCGAGATATGAAGGAGCGACGGGTGAAGCAATGGCTTCATTGCCTCCTCCAAGCGATCATGGAGCAGGGAGAGAAACGCGTCGTCCACTATTGAGAGGAGCTCACCCCAGAACTCAAGCGGGATGACATGAAGGATACCGAGACTGGCGACATCGCCCAAGAGACGTTGCGGATCCTCGATCGTATGAGTTGCCGTGCATCCGAGCGTCCGAACGTAGCGACAGTCGTGCCAAAACACCGCTTGTTGGGCGCGCACCAAAAGATCTGACACCGGCGGCGTGAAGAGTGGCTCCATCGACCAGAGACGCAACAGAAACCTTCGTATCTCCTCCTCTTCGGCG
>CAYIQM010000019.1:7545-12732 GCA_964365615.1 uncultured Gammaproteobacteria bacterium
TACCACTGGAACGCCTGCTCCGGCAGGTTGTGCTCACGGACACGTGCGACGAGCGCATCATAATTATCTTCGCGCTGCGATCCCCCGATGATCTCGCCGTATCCTTCTGGCGCGAGGAGATCCGCGTTCAAGACGCGCGTGGGATCGTCTGGATCACGTTTCATATAAAAGGCTTTGACGGCTGTCGGATATTTTTCGATAAAAATGGGTTTGTCGTACCGCTGTGTGAGCAGCGTCTCGTCATCCGCGCCCAAGTCGTCCATCTCGCCGATATCACTCCCAAGCTCGTGCAACTTTTTGATCGCGTCCGCATGCGTGAGGCGATAAAATGGTGCCGTGACCTTGGTGAGCGGTTCGAGGTTCCGTTCGAGGATTTTGAGTTCCTGCGCGCATATCTCGAGGACGCGTGCGACGATGCATGCGACAAGTTGTTCCTGAATCTCGAGATTGCCTGCGTGATCCACGAACGCGGCTTCCGCATCCATCATCCAAAATTCGATCAGATGCCGCCGCGTTTTGGATTTTTCCGCGCGAAAAACCGGACCGAAATCAAAACACCTTCCAAACGATGCGATCGCGGCTTCGAGATACAGTTGACCGGATTGCGTGAGATACGCTTTTCGATTTTCGAAATATTCCACCTCAAAAAGTTCGGAGGTGCCTTCGCACGCATTCGGCGTAAAAATCGGCGCGTCAATTTTTACAAATCCATTCTGACGCATCCAGTCGTACATTGAATAAATGATCGTATTCCGAACGCGCTGGATCGCCCACTGCGAGGGAGCGCGCAACCAGAGGTGACGATGATCGAGAAGGAAATCAGGACCATGTTCTTTTTTGCCAATTGGATACTCCGGTGCTTTGTTCACGAGCGTGACAGACGTCGCTTGCAGTTCATAGACGTCTTCTTGTTTCGGATGTTTTGAGACGGTTCCTGTGACGATGACGGAAGACTCGATCGTCGTTTCCACGGCTGCGGCCCATGAAGCGTCGTCAATGCTCTGCTTGGACACCACTGCCTGCGTAAAACCAGAGCCGTCACGGATTTGTAAAAACGCAATACTCCCAGATGAACGCACGTTGTACGCCCAACCTTTTATCGTGATCGTTTGACCGACGAGATTCGAGAAATCGGCAATAAAATTTTGCATGAATGAAAGCTTACAATGCGCCGAGCAACGAGGCAACTGTTTTTCCTCCGTGCGGCTCTCCCTCGAGCGGCGTGTGTTCGAGGGCATCTTCGACAAACGCACATGCTGCGATGAACGCTCCACGCATGGCCGTCACGCGCAAGAGGTCGGCAAGAGGGGCGCGACGCATGAATACGAGCAGCGGTTGGTCAAGATGCGGCGCAAATCCAACACAATCGAGAAGTCGCAACGTCGCCGCAGCGTAGATGAAGCGTGCGCGTTCCGGCGAGGGAGGCTCCGATAGGTTCGCAAGCGTTTCGATGGCTTCTTGCAGCAAAAAAAAGATGCGTTCATCCGCAATCCCCGGCCGCGTCAATTTAATGATGAGATCCGAAAACGCACCGAGGATGACATAAAAAGGAAGAGGACTTTTGACTTTTGACTTTTGACTTTTGACTCCAATCGCCACCGCCAATGTATCAAACGCCCTCCCGTTCGCGATCATGACCTCGGCTGCGGAAAACGGTTCAAGATGGCCAGCCTGCTTTGATCGTGGAGACGATGCTCCGCGAGCGACGGCGATCAGCAATCCATGTTCTTGCCCATACATCATATACCGCCGATCCTGTTCGCGGAGCGGTTCTTTTTTTAAGATGATGACTCTATCGCGCAGGTACATAGGTACATAATAAATGGGCGAGTCGTGTGGCGGGGCGTAGATAGTAGATAGTAGATAGGTTTGAAAATGACCTATCTGCCATCCCGCCTGCCTACCCACAGCGAGTCTTTCGGGATTGGCGGGCGAGCTGCCATCTGCCATCTGCCATCCTGTCTCTCTAGCCACGTTTGGAGGATGACCGCAGCCGCGAGATCGTCCCGCTTTCCCTTTTCTCCCATCTCTTGCGCGTGTCGCGCCGCGAGGCCGGATGACATCGCCTCATCTTCTTCGTAGACCGTGATGCCGAGGCCGTTCACACCTTCGATAAACGTTCGCACCTCGCGAACCTGATCGTTTTCTTTCAATGGCGCACGCAGCGGTCGTGGAATCCCGACGATAAGCGCTTGTATCGCTTCTTGCATTGCGAGATCATGAATACGCGTCAATAACGCCAGTGCGCCTTCGTTCGGCCAGACGGTCCACGGCGTCGCGATTTTCGTCTCCGTGTCGCCGAGCGCGATGCCGACGTGTTTTGCGCCGTAATCAATGCCGAGGACTCTCATATCTGGTCCGGCCAGGGCGTCAAGAGTTCATATCCATCTTTTGTGACAGCGACAGTCACTTCAAAATGTGCGGCAAGTGAATGATCCTTGGTTACGATCGTCCATTTGTCCGGCTTCATCACGACCTCCCATCCACCAAGCGTCACCATGGGCTCGATCGCAAGAACCATCCCCTCACGCAACCGAACGTTTGACACGCGCGGATCGCGAAAATTCGGTATTTGCGGCTCCTCATGCACCGCATGACCGACGCCATGGCCGACCAGGTCGCGCACGATGCCGTATCCTTTTGGCTTCAAAAAATCTTCAACCGCGCCGCTGATATCGCTCACCCATCCGTTCGCCTTGATGACAGAAATGCTGCGCACGAGCGATTCCCGCGTATCGGCGACGAGGCGACGTGCCGTGTCCGAGACGGTTCCGACGATCATGGTCGTTGCCATGTCTGTCGCGAGACCCTTGAACCAACAACCGATGTCGAGACCAATGATGTCGCCGTCTTTGATGGTCCGATCCGGTGTTGCCGGGCCATGCACCACTTCGTCGTTGATTGAAATGCAGAGCGTGGACGAAAATGCGGGATCGTTTGCGTGGATGCGATAACCCAAAAACGATGGTTTTCCGCCGCTCCGTTCGATTTCCTCACGCGCGATCCGGTCGAGCTCGGCCGTTCTCGCTCCCGCAACGCACGCATCCATCGCCAAACGCAATGCGCGCGACAGGATCGCTCCGCCCTCGTGTAATTTTGCTATTTCGTCAGAATTTTTTATGAGGGACATGTGGGGATAGACAGTGGACAGTGGACGGTGGGTGCAAGTCAGGTTACTGCCTACCGGCTACTGTCTAATTCATAAATCCGATCTTACTCATTTTTTTCACCAAATCTTCAAACACATACGGAATTGTTTGTTCCGCGTTCACGACAAGGAGGATTCCGCGTTGCCGATAATAGGTGAGGAGCGGCTCGGTCATAAAATGGTAACTCGCAAGCCGCCGACGAATCACCTCCTCCGTGTCGTCTGCTCGGCGAACAAGCTTTCCGCGACACACGGCGCAGACTCCGGCCTTCGCCGGCGGCGCATCCGTGAGATGATACACATACTTGCATCGGCGACACTGTCGCCGGCCGAGGAGACGCCGGAGCGATTCACGGTCGGAAATTTTGAGAAAGATCGCAAGATTCGCCTTTTCGATCCGATCGAGGTGCTGCGCCTGCTCCACGTTTCGCGGATACCCATCGAGGATAAATCCCTTCGAGAGATCAAACTTTTTCAGACGCTCCGTGATTGCGGCGTTTACAAGATCGTCCGGCGCAAGGAGCCCGTTTTTCACGTACTCGTGGAGCAACTGCCCTACATGCGACTTCGTCATGATTTCTGCGCGAATGAGCTCTCCCGCGCCAATGAGCGGCACGTCAAAACGATCCGCAAGGAGTTCACCCTGCGTTCCTTTTCCGGAACCCTGCGGCCCGAACAGCACGGCGCGAAGGCGATGCTTGATCATATGAGAGCAAAGAATCGAAGCGCGAGAAATGGAATGGCCGCACCGACCGCGAGCAACGGAAGCGCCGTGCGCGGGTGCAAATCCGTTCGCTCCGTGAGGAACAACGCGCCGACGAGGAGTCCTGCGAGAACGATGAGAGCCGGAGCCGTTTCTCGTAGTGCCGCGCGGGCGACAAGCGTGAGCGGGAGGATGAGATCGCCAGCCCCCAAAAACGCCGCATTTCCTTTCACAGCCACGTCAACGTTTTCCAAGATTTCAGTGCGGCGTGCCGGCACGATGAGGCCGGGAACAATGCCTTTTCGAATGAGGATGGATGCGAGCGTCTGGATGGGTCCGCCAGGCGGCCCCGCGACCATATCATAGACCGTAAAAGCAACCAAGCCCACGACGAGGAGCTCCGGCGACAAAAGCCCCGCGAAATTGATCGCGACGCCTGCTCCGCCAACAAGGTAAAACAGGTCATGAACGATAACGATGCGCACAAAGACTTGCGCAAGCGTGAGGATGGCGGCGAGCGCAAGAGCCCATCCGATGGGAAGAATCAAAAACATCGCGAACCATACGCCAAGAAATAATGTCGTCAAGAAAAGTGCTTCCCATAAAAGACGGCTCCGAAATTTTCTAAAAAATCCAATGATGAGCGTCGCGGCAATAACCCCGACAAACACATACTGCCACGAGGCAACCGTCTGAAAACGCACCGAGGATGGAAATGCCCGTGCGGCCGCCAGAATCCCGATTACACAAAGTCCGGCGAGGAGAAAGAAGAGAACAAGAAAAAAACGGTGTTTCATGCCGTAAACAGGATACACCGAACACATCAAAAAATGTAGCAGATGTTTGTAAACAAAAGAGCCGCATCTACGAGATGCAACCCTTTTGTGGGTGCGTTGTAGACGCGGCCGAGGGAACCAAGAGCTTGTCCACCTTTGGCGGATCGAAACCAAGGTTCCCCCGAGTTCCAAGTGCTCAAGTGCCGAGTGCCGGGGACTCCAGCAAGCGAGGCACCGAGAAGGTCGAGTCGTTATCGCTGCGGGAGCAAAAGAAGACGCCATTGCGGCCTATGACCACGACGAACTGCCACTCCTGCTTCGCTTCCTCGGGGATGTTGGCCTCGTAGCCAGCGGCGAACAAGCCGGGGAGCTTGTCGTAGTCGATGGCGCGGATCATGTCCGGGAACATCCACGCGATTACGAGCAGCTCATCAGCGAGCGACTTCGCGTCACGCACCGCCGTGATGCTCCTGCGCTTGCGGTTCGTGTCGAGATCGGCCACGATCCACTCGACGACCGCGTGGTGCGTGTGGTTGCCGTTCAGGAGCCGCAGGCGCTCC
>CAYIQM010000020.1:0-6463 GCA_964365615.1 uncultured Gammaproteobacteria bacterium
ATCGGCATTGGCGGGGCAGGCAGCACGTCGCACCTCATCGTTTTTCAGAGGTTCCTAAACTGTAAAAGTCTCATCACAAGTCACGACTGTCAGACTTTCGACTTTTAGACGTTTGAGATGATCGTTCCGTTGAATTTTTGTCCGTCGAGGATGCTGCGGATATTTTTCAGATTTTTCCCATCTGCGATCACGACGCTGATCCCCCAACGTTCCGCAAGCTTCGATGCGATTGGATCGAACGGCGCATTTGCGCCCGGCATCCATTTTGATCCGACGATTTTTCGGAACTCTTTCCATGAAATCGTAGCGTACGGTTCCGCATCCTCGAATTTCGAGGGATCTGTGTCGTAGACCGCGTCAACGTTCGTGAGGTTCACGATGCGCTCTGCGCGATACTTTTTCGCGAGCCGCACCGCGATGTAATCCGTGCTCCATCCGGGCTTCCAACCGGCGGCAATCAGCACGCCATGCTGCCACGCGAGCGGACGCGTCGGATCCTTCACCACTCGGTGGATCGCAATATCACGAAACAACGCGCGAAACAAATGTCCGTTCAAGCGCGTCGCATGGATGCCGAGCCAGTCCACATCTTCGGGATTGAGCCGCACGATCGCACTCGCGGCGCGTTGATAGGCGCGCGCCGTGTGTCCGCCGCCGACCACGATAATACATCGTTTCCCTTTTTTGACTCGCTCACGAATAAGCTCCCGAAAACGCTCCAAATAACCGACATCGATCCCTGCTTTGGGGACGATGATCGATCCGCCGACAGAGAGAACGATGGGAGGCGTCATTGGAAAAAATTCCATGAATTACTTCGTCTGGAAAAGCCCGTTCACAAGCCACGAAACAAGCCAAAAAACAAGCGCGCCGAGAAACGCGGCTCTGAAATCCACGACCGTAAATCCTTTCACAATCGAGGACGCAAACCAGAACAGCGACGCATTGATGACCAGGGTGAAAAGACCGAGCGTGAGGAGATTGATCGGCAGCGTGAGGAGGAGCAGGATCGGACGCACGAGCGCGTTCACAAGACCGATCACGAGTGCCGCGATGAATGCGCTCCATGCGTTTGCAATGCGAACGCCGGGGACGAAAAACGCCGCGGCGTAGACGGATATGGTGCTAATTGCCCAGCGAAGAAGAATGTGGAGCATATTTTTTCTTGATTTCTTTCACCGTGTTTTCCGCGGCCGAGAGCCGTTTTTTGAGTGCGTCCGCGAGCACCATCGCGCGCTCAAATTTCTTCACGCCTTCTTCGAGATCCGTTTCCCCTTTCTCAAACCACGCGGAGATCATTTCGAGTTCCTCAAAGCCCTTGGAGAGATCAATGTCTGTAGATGATTTTTTTGGCATACGTTCGCCTATCCCGCCTTTGGCGGGACCCCGCGATCCAATGATATCAGATTCGTGTGGCGGGGCATCCTACCGCCCTTCCTCACATCCGTCACCTGAGCGTCAAGCGACCCGTCCCGAAGCGTCACGGCGACGACATCACCGCGCGCGACTCCCACAATACTCGTCACGAGCGGACCGGATACGGAACGCACAATCGCATACCCACGCGCGAGAATGGACTTCGGATCAAGCGAGATAAGCAGCCGCGTTGCCGACTCGAGGCGATGTTTCAATAGTTCGATCCAATGCGTGGCGGAACGAACGGCCCGATCGATGATCGTCGCGGCGTGTTCGACGTTTTGCTGCAACGCATCATCAATGCGATCAACCGTTGTCGCGAGTTCGTAGAGCACATCGTGCCGGTCCGGGACAAGGCGGCGCGCGCAATCTGTTGGCGTGGATCCGCGGACATCCGCCGCCTCTTCCGCAAGCGTGAGATCGCGTTCGTGACCGATCGCAACGAGCGTCGGGATTTGCGATCCATGGATCGCGCGGACAACGCGTTCGTCGTTAAAAGCCATGAGTTCTTCGAGCGAACCTCCGCCGCGTGTGAGGACGAGGACATCATACCCCCTCCCCGCATCTTGAATCGCCTGCACGATCTCACCCGGCGCGCGATCCCCTTGGACAAGTACGTGATAGAGATCAATCTCAAGCCCGCCCCATCGCTCACCGAGCACGCGCAGGAAATCGCCATACGCCGCGCTTTCCTTCGACGCGACGAGCGCGATCTTTGACGGAAATCGCGGAAGCGTGCGTTTCCGCGAGGGATCAAACAGCCCTTCTTTTTCCAAGCGTGCTCGGAGAAGTGCGAGTGATTTTTTGAGCGTACCCTCTCCGGCAAGCTCGATGCGATCCGCTTGAAGTGAAAACTTTCCGTATTTTGGATAGACACGCGGGAGGCCGAAGACGCGGACGCGCATCCCATCCTCGACCGGTACGTTGAGATTCCACAACGGCAAAAAAATATTCACGATCGCTTTCTCATCTTTCAAATCAAACGACACCCACTGCCCCTGCGATACGCGATAGCCCGACACTTCGCCCTCAACCGCAAAAGATTCTCCTCCCGCGAGCGTCTCACGGAGAAGATCGTTGACGATCGTGAGAAACTCGGAGACCTTGAGGATGCGCATATTGATTACGCTGATTTCTCTCGCGGCTTCTCGAGAATGACTGCGACCTCGTTTCGATCCTTCCCGGCTTCAAGTCGGTTCAGAAGGCGATCGATCCCGAACTTCGACACGTCTTCCATGAACGCTGTCGAATACCGAGAGCGGTGTTCACATGAAGCCACGCCGCAAATCGGACAATGAATGGTTTCTTTTTTGGATGAGATTTTTTCCTTCATAACCAAAAAACAAATTTTTTTAATCCTGATTGTCTGATGATAGACTGAAGCGTCCTCATTGGAACGGTCTTACGGCCAACAGGAACAATGACCGTCTGCACTTCTTCGGCGATCTGTTTTCGATACTTCGCATGGCTTCCCTTCTGCGAGAAGAAAATAAAACCGGACTTCATGAGAATGGCCACGATCTCATCTGATGAGAGTCGTTTAGGCATGGTCAAGCTCGTGGACTGAGACCGAGCCGCGCGTGACGCGTGGGATATCTTTCGCTTGCTCATCCTCAAAATAGAGCTCAACCGCTTCATTTAAATTGTGCAATGCATCACACTGTGTTTCTCCCATGCTCGCGACATCAACATCCAAACACTGGGATACCCATTGTCCATCCTCTTTCCATGTAATTGCTGTTAATCCTTTCGGGATCATATCTGTTCAAGATACCGCTATAAAGGAACGACGTCAAAACGTCACTTCCGCAACGTCCCGCCCCATTCGACAAGTGTGAAGCCGCGACGGACGGATGTGACGAGCAAGGCATTCGGATCTTCAATGAGATGAGCCGCAAGATCGCTCGCGAGCGATGCGCGATCTTTTTTCGTCGCATCCCTTTTTCACGTGCCAGTCACGCGCCGCAGAAAACGCGACGTCAACCATCGGCGTTGATGATGCGACGGACGCGACCGCGGATGCGGACGAGATGACGGGGGTGCGCGACACGACGAGCACTTTTCCGGGGTAAAAGAAAAACGCGGACGCGGTTCCTACGCTGAGTCCGGCGGCGAACGCAATCAAAATCAGTAGGCGGTTCCGGGCCACAGCCGCATCATCCCCCAAAACAAGATCCCCCACAAGATATTCGTGAGAAAGAGATCAACCGGGAACCACGCGTCTTCTTTGACGCCGAAGAGGCCGTGTCCTTCGAGCGGAAGGATGATGCCGCCCATCGCGATCGAGAGGACGACGCTCCAGCCGAGGATCGGCAGGAAACCGAAATCCGGAATGACGTTCATCCTGATGAGGGCACCATAGGCCGCGCCGGCAAGACCCGAAATGAGGAGATGCGCGAACGCGCCCACGACGTGCGCTTCGCGGCGCGTGATAAATTTGCCGAAGAGGCGCGGCTCATCCATATCGCGAAGAAAATTACCAGCACCGAACATCGGCGCGACGTGCGACAAGAAGAGCAGAATCGCACCTGCGATGCATCCCGCAGAAAAAGCAATCGCTATCATAGGAATTTTTGGTTCAATGCGCGAAATACAATCGCAAGTCCGATCACAAGCGCGGAAATGGACGCGAGCAGGAGGAGTACTTTCACGTTCGGCTTCATAGAGCCTCCGCGCGGGGGAGGACGATGATCATCAACCGCTTCCCTTCTGTCACCTTTCCGCCGTTCCAATCATGTGCGGCATTGAGCAGCGTTTTTGAATCATAGGTGTAATCCGCGCCGCGCCGCGTCCCGGGATCATTCGTAATAAAGCGATCTCGCGTATACCCCTTCACGACCAACATGTGATATAATGGCCCGTTGTTCCGATAATTCGGATTGCCGAGCAAACGGCCTGCGGCGGGAACGAGAACAGGATAGCCGTTCGCGATCGCGCGGCGGATTTCGTCTGGATCCTTCCACTCCGTCACGATCACGTCCGAATAGTGGAAATACGCTTTGATGAATTTCGCCGTGTCTGCCGCGGTCGTATCTTCGTAATATCCGAAAAATTTTTTTTCAAAGGCAACGAGATCGTCAATGCGCTTTTTCGCCGTCGCCGCATAAATCTTTCCTGTCTCTCCGCGGTAATACGCATGTACCATGATCGCAGACGCCTCTTCGCAGGCTTCCTGGTATGGCAAATTCCAGTCCCCCGTTGGCGCTTGGGACATGAATGGAACGGCAAGGTTCGCCTCCGACGGGAGCGGTCCGCGCGGCTCGAAAGGATCGCGTTTCTTTGATTTTGTCGAGGGCGTGGGAGAGGAAACGAGTGTGTAATTTTTAGACGTTGCGACCCCGCCCTCGACAACGCTCGGTTCAGGATTTGTTAGGCGAGCTTCAGAGGTTGGCGGAGGAGTAAATTTGACGGCTTGCGGTAGGTTTGGCCGATTGATCTCAAACCACCATTCCCGGACGTCACCGCGCCGCGCGTACGCAAATATGCCGATCGCGAGAATCGGCAAAAGAAGCGCGAAAAGAAGGGAGCGATTTCGACCCATGCTATCGTTTGCTTTCGATCGTCACCGAAATCATTTTATCACCGATGGCGATTTTTTTTACGACATCCATCCCCTTCACCACGCGGCCAAAAATCGAATACTTTGGTTGAAGCGACGTATCGGCGAGCACGATAAAGAATTGGGAACCGTTCGTGTTCGATCCCGAGTTTGCCATCGCGACAATGCCAGCCGTATATGGAAGCCGGACTGGATCATCGTCGAATCGGTATCCGGGATCGCCGAATCCGCTCCCTTTTGGATCTCCTCCCTGAATCACGAATCCGGGTTCAACGCGATGAAAGGTGAGGCCGTTGTAAAATTTCTTTTTCACGAGATAGACGAAGTTGGATGCGGCCCGCGGCCCTTCTGCGGGAAGAAGCTCAAACACAATATCCCCTTTCGCCGTTTTGATGCGAACCTGTTTATTAGCGGTTCGCGACGCAGGCAGAATACCTGGAAAGGCAAGGATTTCGGGCGTCGCGAGTCGGGCGTCGCGAGTCGGGCGTCGCGAGTCGGGCGTCGTGGTGCTGATCGTTGAAGATGCGTCTGCCACAGGCGGTCGTGGCACTTCGCGTTCCGGTACGGGAGATGGCGAAACGCCGAGACCTCCCGTTGGCTGCACAGGGGGAGCTTCGGACGGAGGGGCTTCCGAGCGATATTTATCAAGCGACACCGGAGAATCGTACCGACAACCCGCACCGAGGAACGCAAACGCAGCGACGAAAAGGAGCAGTGTATGAGGATATTTCATAATGAAAATTTATTTCTTGCTGGATTCTTTGTCTGGTGGCTCGAGGACTCTATCAATATATGCAAATTGCTCTTCCAGCGATGCATCAGTACCTTCAGATGACATCTGGAACACCTTGGTAAGAAAATAATCTGCATCCAAAGCCGTGGCAGCTTGAGTCACTTCTGGTGTCAAGCGAAGCGATCCTGGATGCGCCGGGTCTTCAGTGAGCGCATCAGGAAATTGTGTGCCTGCCACGATGCTGCTCCCGCGGACTTGTTGTTTTGTATCTGGAACTTCCCCAAAAACTCGCACGGCATCTGCCAACGTATCTTGATACTCTTGCATGAATTCGTGTGCGCGCTGAAGCTCCTCCGTGATGCGTTGCTTAAGGGATTCTATTTCCTGCTCTAGTCTTGATAGGATCCCGCTGTAAGGTCTATGCTTCTCTGGTATAAGCACAGCAAGCGCGTCCTGTAAGCGCGATAATCGTTCTTTATCCGGATCACGCCATGTGATGGTCCATGGATTCTTCAGCTTGACCGTGATGCGTTGTATTTCACCTTCAAGCGCTTCTTTTTTGCGCATGGCAACAGCATAATACTGCATTGCACGCATGCACCGTACACCTTCTATATTCAAACGCTTGTCAGCCTCCACTAAATCCGTCTTCAGCTCAACAAGCCCCCTGGCCAATTTGGCAAGCTCTGCTTCCTTTGTTTGACGCTCCTTTTGTCGCTGAACTGCTGCTTCTGCTTCCATTTGTTCGTCAGCCT
>CAYIQM010000020.1:6563-12643 GCA_964365615.1 uncultured Gammaproteobacteria bacterium
ATTTCAGACGGTGTTTTTGTGTCTCCAGCAAAATAGGACGCAAGCTTGCGTTCAACGATAGATGGTCGGAGACCTGCTTCTTTTTCTATGCGACTGCTGTCAGCGATTGCCTCGCCAAAAAATTCTTCCGCCACTCCTTTGACGCTGCGCCCTGTCGCAAGCTCCGTAACGACCCCACGTCGATTCCGCAAGCGACTTGATTCAGACCTTGAGGCGTTGATTCTCTCCGTCTGCTCCACATCTAACTCAAATTGGAGCTTGCGCTGCAATGCGTGTGCGAGCGTTTTGTGCAATTCCGCTTTTCGCATCACCGTCTCTGGAGATTTGTCATCTTCGGACAGAGTCGCCAATTCTTTTTTCGTGTCTCGAATGCGCCGTTTGTAATATTCGAGTTGGTGTTTTTTTTCTTCGAAATAATTTTCGAGATCAACGATCTTGGCGCGTTCTTCCGCGATTTTTGCAAGTTCCGTTTCAATGCGTTGTCGCGTGTCAACATCGGAATTCTTGTCCAGCCGCGCATGGAGACGCGCTGCCTTTGCATCCGAGGCTTCTAAATCTCGACGCAGATCCGTTTGTGTCGGCGTCGTTGCAAATGCTTCAACGAGCCGCTCCGTTTTTTTGCTTCGTTTCGGCTTCGGCGGCTCTTCTCTGTATGCTGATTTTTCTGACATAAAAATCCATCAAAAGCATACCACGTTTACATCTCCCACGGCATCTCCGCTTCTCCAACAAACCCCCATCGTGCCGCATCGCTCGAAAGATGCGGCCGCCACCATTCTGACATCACGCGGTCGAGCGAGAGGATTTTGACGTTAATCTCGCTCGCGAGATCACGACCGTTCGCATCGCGCGCCGTAATGGCAACGGGCGTGCGATCGCCAGGAAGATATGTGGCGCGCACGAGTGCCGCCGTTGCGCCGCGCGTGACGAGATTGCGTGCGGCATGACGCAGGAGCCAGACGCCGGCTTTCTGAGGATGGGTCACGTCGAAACCGATGCCGCTCGGTGCGGATGGAAGCGCCGCGCCGTATGGATGAAAATCGCGTCCGGACGCGCCCATGACATTTCCGATACCACGCACCTCATCTGATCCGAGTTCATTGACACGGATGTCGTGACGCGGGGCGATCTTTTCGACGAGCGCGCCGATCTCGCGACGAACGTCCTCGATCGGCTTTGCGCTGTGCTCAACGCGGATCGAAATGCGATCGCCGACGTGCACTTCGCCGTCTGCGCCGAGCCAAAACCACGCTTCATCCGTCCGGCGTCGAAGGTCGAGTTCTTTTACGATCGTTTTGGCAAAAAGCAACGACGCCGGAATCATCTCTTCCGTTTCCGAAGTCGCATAGCCTGTGATGACGACAGGTGCCTCTGCGCCGTTTCGGAACACTGTTGCGCGTTCGCCGACAATCGGCTCCAGTGACACGAACGGCTCGAGTTCCGTGCCGGTGCCGATATTCCCGAGCGTTCGCTGGATGATCTGCGCAACGTCAAAATCCGCCGTGCTCGAGACGTCGCCTGCGACAAATAGCGCGCCGCGACCGCCAGTGACGGAGAGCGAAATCCGCGTTGCGGGATCGCGGCGCGTGTACTCATCCACAATGGCCTCGGCGACGAGGTCACATGCGGCGTCCGGATGGCCAGGCAATCGAACACGCGAAGAATTCATAGAACGCGACCATAGCAGATTCCTCGCATCGCATCAACTCCGGCTCGGAAGTCACAAATTGTGACTTCCGAAACCGATCATTGGATTTCGTGAGTCATAAAATTTGATCTCATACTTTTTATTCAAACACAAAGCCCCGATGAGTATATCGAGGCGAAGAAAGAATGATGCGTAGGGACAGGTTTCAAACCTGCCCCTATTTGAGCGTCTGCGAGACGTTGAGGTCCGCGACGAGCGCGTCGCCGATCCAATCTTTGCTGGAACGGCACGGAACGTCGCTGTGCGGTTTTTCGGATATGTCCGACCAGAGGACGGCAGGGACGCCGCTCTCCGCGGTCCCGAGGCGGAGCGCATGGCCTCCGACGCAGGCGATTTCCGTCGTTCGGGAATCGTTCAGGCGAAGGAAGCGCGACAGGACGCTCGCACCATCTCTGCGGTGCATGATCCGCGCTCGAAGCGTGAAGACCGTTTCCGTTCCGGCACGGACGACTTCTTCCTTCCGAAACGTCACGACGAAATCGTTCGAAGCATAGAGACAGCCGTGTTCGAGATCGGCGCTACTCTCCGAGAGACTGCTCACGTTGATTTCAGTCGCTTCTGCAAGTCGTGTGTTCCGTCGCAGTTGGAACTCACACGCTTCGACGTCCCGAAGATCGAGATGCAAACCGAACTGCTTGATGCTCACGTCCCCGGCCGGATCGGCACGAACGCCCCAGGAAATGAGGTACTGCTTACCGGTTCGAAGCGTCGTGTCTGCGAGCGGATGCGCGATGATCTGCGGCTGGCTTCGGCGGAGGACGTAGGATGGCCCGACAAGCGAGGCATCGAGCACGGCAGGCGTGTTATCCATCCCGACGAGCGAGACGAGTTCGATCGTTGCCACGTCTCCGCTTCGAACCTTCGAATCCGCTGTGCCGACCGTTCCAATGACGCCAACGAGATAGATGGTCCGAACGGATCCGGACGGAATGTGGGCACGCGCGACGGATGGCATGAACGTCACGGAGCCGTTTGCGGCTGGGATCGTATACTCGAGGATTTCGTCCGGCGATTCTCCCCAAGCGGCCCCAATCCGCGCGAACGTGTTCTTACCATTCACGGATTTGACGGTGAATGACCGAACCGCGTCGTCTTGCGGCGCATCGTTCTGGATGTCATACGCACCGAGCGAAACAGTCTGTCCGCCAAGAGCAACCACGAGCGGCACATCATTGGATGATGGCGCATGGAGACTCACGCGGAGCGAAGACCGTGCCTGCAGATCGGATGATCCGATTGCATTCGGGTCTATGGAAAAATCCGCTTGCGCGCACCCTCCGAAGAGAAACGAAACGACCGCCATCACACTAAAGCCGAGCAGAAACCAGATCTTCGAATTCATGACAACTCCTCCGTTGTTCAGATTGAGACTGTAGAAAAATGATGAGATGCGAAGGGCTGGAACGAGCACCGAGCGAGGCGTAGTCGAACTACGTTGAGCGAGGCGCGCAGCGAAGCCCGAGCAGATCGCATTTTTATACAGTTTCAGATTGTTTTCTAGGGATCCCTCTGTATACCGCTGCCCGAGAATTCAAAAAACGTCAATACCAAATCTGTGGATAAAAAAATGTAGATAGTAGATTGTAGATAGGCAATAGGATCCAAATCCCGAGCTACCCGCCCGCAGTGCCTGAGCGCAGCGATGGCGGGCGCGGCGAGCTACGCACTATCCCGCCCCTGTGGCGGAATATATTCGTAGACCTTATGACCCCTTGTGGAATGTCGAGACGATTTGATCCAAATGCGCGCGATACGCGATTGGATCAAATGGAATACAAGCCGTGGATGATACAAGCAACCCTTCTTTCGGACACTTCGGGAGATTCGCCATCGCGGCAACCGTCGCCTGCTTTTTAAATGTGATGCGAACGTATGTTTTATCAATCGTTGTGTCGTAAATATCCATAAAAGAGAGGAGTCCGGCGACCGTATCTTCGGAAGCAACATGGCAGAATGCAAATCCATTCACCGTAAGCGTTGACGTGCATCCGCCCGCCTTCGGTGCGTCATCTTTCACAAAGGTTACGCCCCACGTCGGCGCGTAGCGGCCGCGTGTCGGCCATTGGAATGAAAATTTGAGCGCGCCATTCGTATACGTTTTCCACGTTGCATCAATGACGGGCAACTGCGCGGTCGCAACGGTCATCGTTGACGAAGATGGCGATGCTGGCGGCGTTGATGGAAGTGCGGGCGTGTTCGATGCTCCTACGGAAACGGACGGAGGCGATGCGGGACTTCCGGCCGGCGAAGGCGGCGTAGCACAACCAGCCGCGAAGAACGGAATGGCGGTCAGTATCAGAAGAAAAGATTTTTTCATATATGGAAAAGGTGTCCGGAGAGATCGGGGAGATGTCGGTCTGCTCGAGAAATGAGCACAACGTCGTGGGAATCAAACGCGAGAGTTAAAGCCCTCGAGCCGCATTCCCGCGGCTGAACGCTGCTGGGCCGTCATCGCCCCGGCATCACCGAGTGCCGAAATCGTGGCCCAAAGATCCGATTTTAGCCCGAAATCTCCTTCGATCCGACTCCGGACACTCCTAGAATATCGCATCGGAGAAATGCGTCAAGCGAAAAAAGATTCCGAAGTTATCGAAACTTTTTTTCATCGTATAGCACCGGATCAAGAACTGAAGCGTGCTCGTGGATTTCTTCCGGCAAAAACCAGATCGCGATTTCGTTTTTCGCTTCCTCAATGGTTCCAGAGGCATGGATCAAATTTCGAATCGGGCGGTTTTGTTCATTTGAGAGTGCATACGTGTCAAGAGAAAAATCGCCTCGAATCGTTCCGGGCGCGGCGGACGCAGATTCGGTTGCGCCGACAAGCTTCCGCACGAGCGAGACGACCTGCTCACCTTGGAGGACGGTGGCGACCGCGGGACCCGATGCAATAAACTCCACAAGTCCATCTTTGATCGTCTTGCCATATATCTTGTGATCCGAGTACGGAAAAATTTCGCCGTTCGCTTCGTACTTCGCTTTTGCCTTCGTGAAAACGCCAAGCATCCATTCTTCCGTGAGCGCGTAATGTCTGTCCGCGAGATCGCGTGTTGGACGAAGCATCTTGAGTGCGACAACTTTGATCCCAACGCGTTCAAAACGCGCAAGGATTTCCCCGATGAGCCCACGGGCAAGGCCGTCTGGCTTCACAAGCACGAGTGTCTGTTCCTGTTTCATTTGATGGAGGATAGCAGGACTTGAGATGATAGGCAACAAGACTGTCCGCAGTAGATACTGGCAAACGGTTACTGTAGCTTCATTCTCGTAGCTGGTAGCTCGTGTCGCTTTTGAATATCAAACACCTGCTTCAATCTTCGGTCAATTTCTCCTTTGAGGATAAGTGGATTCAGTCGGTCGTGTTCCAGTTTTAATACGGCTTTCATCTTGGGTGAAACGTCCTCTCGCAAAAGGACGCGCTGATACGGTGTCATCGATATTGTCTCGCGGGTAATCTTCCACTTCGCCCCGATGCGTTCTTTTTTCATCGTGCGCTTTGAAGCCACAAAATGGTTGAGATATGGCGTGAGAACATCATAGACCGCATTCAACGTATCCACGACTTCCGGTACATCGAATCGTGCATACTTCACCCATCGCCTGACAACATGTCCGTTGCGCTCCTCAACGAAGCAATTGTCATTCTTGTGATTTGGTCGGGAACGGGTGAGTCGTTGGTTCCGTGCCACGCTCCAATCGAAGCAATGCCAGTTCACGAACTCCGATCCAGAATCCGGATGCCACTCGACAACAGGAAAAGGCGTATCATCATCCATCGCTTCCATGCTTCGCACCGTTGCCGTTTGTCCCTTGTTCCACTGACATCGTCTGACGCCCCAAAGCGTAGCCACATCCGTGGAATTGACAGTGAATACGTAGTCTCCAGCTGTTGATGCCCCGCAATGCGCCACAGTATCAATTTGCATGGTGCCGACGGGAACTTCATTCCAAGGACCGGAGCGCACAGGGATCAGGGAATGAATCGTGCCCGGGGTGGTTGTGCTCTTGCCGTGCGAGAAGAACGATATTCGTCGGAACTTTGCCACACTTTTCTTCATTGTTCCGAGACTCATCGCAAGGAGTTTTGTTGTTGCAGAGGCATTGTGATGCCACATGTCATCACGCTCCAGGATCGCCACGTATTCGGCGATGAGCGAATGGACATTCTCTGCACATGGTTCGCCAGCGATATCCCAGATCTCTTTTAGTGCTGCCGTCACGTCAGGACCGTACTTCGTTCTCGGACCGCAGCGATGATTCTCGGATTCGCTCCGCATCTGCGCTCGACGAAATGCGCGCGGTACGGACTTTGGGTGTACCAAGGTGACAAAACAAACATGCTTTGTGATTTCCCTTCGTTCTCTCCGATTTCCCTTAG
>CAYIQM010000021.1:0-12337 GCA_964365615.1 uncultured Gammaproteobacteria bacterium
AAGTTTCCTTCCATATTTTGTAGTTTAATCTGATTATTTTATCATAATTTCGCTTAAAAAGCGACCGTCTCTGGGATTCGTTAAAAAAATTGCCCCGATTTCATTCGGGCCGATAGGCACGATAAAAATATATTATTATTTCGTACAACGTCCGCGCATAAACGAAATTGTGCAGATGTATACTATGCCGAAGGCCACATCTGCACAACTTGGGCGAGGCCGTAGCCGAGCCGTTTATGCGCTGTTGTACGATGGCGCGCTGATCTTTTATTTATTTTTCAGCATCTGCAATTCCTGAAGTTTCTTTGCTGTCTCACCCTCTTCACCACCAGGGATACCGAAAGAATCTATGCAATAACCAGTGCTTTCTTCATAAGTAAAGGCCGGCGCCCCTGCAACTTGAGGTTCCTTTGGACACTGGCATGTACTTTGAGAAAACGATCCGCCGCTTTGTTTGCAATTAAATTGCGCAACTTGCTCATATGCGCTTTTTTGAGGAGTAACCGTTGAAACTGCTGGCTGAGCTTGTTGTAGAGTTGGGACGGTTTTTGAAGTTTGCCACCAATACATGCCTCCACCAACTACTAGAGCCGTAACGACAACAGTTAGAATAATGGCGCCGACCGACGACTTTTGTTGATCCATAATTTTGGTTAAAAATAATTAAACGTTTGATTGTAGTATAAAAATCAGCGCAATTTCAGCTAACGGCGGCGCCTGATGCGAAGTTTTTGAAAGCAACGAAGTTGCTGACAAAAATTTCGCATAGGCGCTGTTGTGCGATGTCGCGTAGCGACGAGCATGGCAGCGCCGATAGGCGCCGCCGTTGCGGCGAAGGAGCGAAGCGATTTCGCCACAACTGGTTTCTATACGAACTTTTAGATGGATAAGTGACTAAAGTTGTATATTTTACGAACTTTTGGTATTATTGATTGTAGAGGAACCTCTGAAAAACGATGAGCTGCGACGTGCTGCCTGCCCGCCAATGCCGACACACCCGATAGGCGTAGGCAGGCGGGGACTGAGGCAACGACGCAGACGTATTGAACATACGTCGAGGAGTTGTTGAGGGAAGCACAAGCAGATCGCGTTTTTCAGAGGTTCCTTTAATACGCGTCGTATTGCCGCATCGTGAGCTGTGACTCCACCTGCTTTACGGTCTCAATCACGACCGAAACGACGATGAGGAGCGACGTGCCGCCGATCGCGAGCAGCTGGGATCCGCCGGCGCCGTGCATCGCAACCGGCAGCACGGCAATCACACCAAGAAAAGTTGCGCCTACGAGATTCAAACGATTGATGATGGCTTGGAGATATTCCGCCGTGGGTTTGCCCGGACGGATACCGGGGATGAATCCGCCTTGCTTCTGAAGATTTTCCGCGATTTGATCCGGATGAAACACGATCGCCGTGTAGAAAAAGGTGAACAGCGCGACAAGTGCGAAGTAGGCAATGCCGTAGAACGTCTGATTCTGCATGATGCTCATTATCATTTGCGCGGCATTCGCGAGCCACGCCGTTTTCGCATGCACAAAAAATTGTGCGAGCACGGACGGGAACAACAGCATCGAAATCGCGAAGATAATTGGGATCACGCCCGCCATGTTCACGCGCAGCGGCAGATGCGTTGCAACTCCGCCTGTCGCGCCACCGCCACGGATTTGTCGCGCGTACTGAACGGGAATGTTGCGCTGCCCTTCGGTGATGAAGACGACGCCGACAACCGTCACGACGGCAATTCCGACGTAGACGAGATACGTCACGAATTGCGATGAATCGTAACTCACGAGGAGTTGCCCCATGTTCTGCGGGAGATCCGCAAGAATGCCGGCCATGATGAGAAGCGAAATGCCATTGCCGACTTTTTTCTCCGAAATGAGCTCACCGATCCACATGAGAAACACGGTGCCGGCCGTCACCGTCGCAATGAGCGTCAGGATGTGCAGCGTGTCCGTTTGCGTCAGGATTTGGAATTGCGACTGACGGAGCAGTTGGATGAGGCCAAACGATTGGATGATCGCGAGCGGCACGGTAAGCAACCGCGTCCATTGGTTGATCCGCTGCTGCCCAGACTCCCCTTCTTTCCGGATCTCTTCAAGCTGGGGAACGATCATCGCAAGCAACTGGAAGATGATCGAGGCCGTGATGTACGGTGCGACGCCGAGCGCGACAACTGCAAAATTCCGCAACGTTCCACCGGAAAAGAGATTGAACAGCCCGAGGACCTGATTGGCCTGAAAATATCGGTGAAGCGCGGCGAGATCAATGCCGGGGAGTGGAATGTGTGCGATGAACCGGAACAGGATCATCATGAACAGCACAAAGAGGAGCCCATTACGGACTTCTGTGACGCGCCAGATTGAGAGAAATTTTTCCCACATACAATCAAAAAATCATTAAAACATTAAAACATAAAAACACGCTTTTATGTTCTCGTGTTCTCATGTTTTCATATTCTCATGAACGGCCCCGCCCGCTTTTTCAATCGCGGCTTTTGCAGATGCCGACGCGGCGAGCCCCGTGAGCATCAGCACTTTTCCGACTTCTTCCGCACCGACGATCTTCGCCGCGCTCGCCGTCTTTGAAACGAGACGTTTTCCTTTCAACGCCGCGAGGTCTATTTTCTCTCCGGCGTTGAATGCCTTTACGAGATTCGCAAGAGCGACCGTCGCGCTCTTCGGATGTCGGCTCTTAAATCCGCGAAGCTTCGGAAATTGCAAGAGCATCTGTTTCAGTCCTTTGAGCTTTAATCCTTTGCGTCCGCCCGTGCGCGCACGTTGCCCCTTTGTGCCGCGTCCAGCCGTCGTGCCACGTCCCGAGGCGTTCCCACGGCCAACGCGAAACGACCGGGTTCGACTACCCTTCGCAGATTTGATCGTATGAAGCGTCAATGCCATATCGTTCTATTGGGTTCCGTGTGCCGTTTTTGCCACCTCTACGACCCGTAATTTTTTCAGCGCGAGGAACGTGGCTTTCACGTTGTTTATTTTGCTTTTGGATCCGAGAATTTTGGAGACGACGTTCGGGACCCCTGCGAGTTCAAGAACGATACGAACCGAACCGCCGGCTTTGACTCCAGTCCCTTTTGGCGCTGGCTTTAAGAGGATGTGCGCCGCGGAAAACTTCGCTTTAATCGCATGCGGGATGGTTTCGTTCTGAATCGGAACGGTCATGAGGGATTTGCGCGCCTTTGCCGTTGCTTTGGCGGTTGATGCCGCCACGTCCACGCCTTTGGCCACGCCGTATCCGACGCGCCCTTTTCGGTTCCCGATGACCGCAAGCGTCCGGAAGCGCATCCGCTTTCCGCCCTTTGTCACGCGCGTCACGCGTGTGACCTCGACATTCTTTTCTTCGTAGTCGGATTCCATCGGGATATCGGATCGCTTGCCTTGATCGCGCCGCGGCCCGCGACGATTTCCACCGCCGCGTCCCCCACGCCCGAAGAATCCTCGCTTTTTCTCCTTCACCGACTCTTCTCCGGTGCCGCGGATCTCAACGTCTGTCGGGACCGGCTCGACGGGAGCCAGAACGACCTCGACGGATGGCGATATCGTTGGAACGATTGGTTCTGTTGGTTTCAGTTCGTCAGTCATACAATTAAAATTGAAGTCCCCCTTCACGCGCGCCGTCGGCAAGCGTTTGAACGCGGCCGTGGTAACGCTTGTCACGGCGATCAAAAATGACCGCGGATATCCCATGTGCTTTTGCGCGCTCCGCGAGGAGTTTTCCAACGGCGAGCGCACAATCCGTCTTTTTCTCGCCCTTCTTCCGGTTCATCTCGAGATCCGATGCGGCCGCGAGCGTGCGTCCGGTCGAATCATCAATGATCTGGGCATACATATGCGCGAGCGATCGGCGTACGCTCAACCGAGGGCGCGCGAGCGTCCCGTAGATTTTGGCCCGGACTCGGGCGATGCGCCGCGCTTTTGCGGCGGCTGTTCGTTTTTTTTGATTCATATCATTTACGCGCTCTTCACGGCCGTTTTGCCGGCCTTACGACGAATCGTCTCGGTGGTGTACTTGATGCCCTTTCCTTTATACGGCTCTGGGGGACGGATACGACGAATCTGTGCCGCGATCTCGCCGATCTGCTGTTTATCAATCCCGGAAAGCGTGAGGATCTGCTTATCCACCGCGGCGGCGATCCCCTCAGGTAGGATGAATTCGACGGGATGCGAAAACCCGACTGCCATCGTGAGCTTCTTCGGTTCGGCAAGTGCAACCTTGAACCCGACGCCAACGAATTCGAGGGATTTTCCGTACGGCTTCCCGACGCCCGCGATCGCGTTCGCGATGAGCTGACGGGTGAGTCCCCAAAGCGCCCTCTGTTGTACCTGTTCCGGATTTACCACGGTCACGATGAGCGACCGCGGCTCCGTAACGGCCGTCACGAGCGTCTGGGGTGGCAGCCGAACAATGAGCGTACCCTTTGGTCCCGTAATTGTCACGGCATCCGAACCAACCGTAGCATTGATCTCCGTGGGCAGAAGCAGAGGTTTTTTTCCGATGCGCGACATATCGTTAGTAGACTTCGCAGACAATTTCGCCGCCGAGCTTGCGTTTGCGCGCTTCCTTGTTCGTCATGAGCCCGGCTGACGTGGAGATGACCGCGATGCCGAGATCCGAAAGCACGCAAGGAAGTTCCCTCGCGTTTCGATAGATGCGCCGGCCCGGCGTTGAGACCCGGCAGATGCTTCGGATATGTGGCTCTTTCCCCTGATACTTGAGCGTGACGCTCAAAATCTTTTTTGGGCCGTCCGTTCGTTCGGAAACGTGGGACACAAAACCTTCCCGTTCGAGGATCTTCGCGATGGCGTACTTCATCCGAGACGACGGAAGAAGAACCGTCGCATGACGGGCCAGTTGCGCGTTGCGCAGACGGGTCAGGAAATCGCTGATGGGATCGGTGAGATGCATAGAGAATTACCAGCTAGATTTGGTGACGCCCGGCAATTCGGCGCGGTTCGCGAGTTCCCGGAAACAGATGCGGCAGAGCGCGAAATCGCGCATATAGCCGTGCCGTCGCCCGCATCGCCAACATCGGTTCACGATGCGCGTGCTCCATTTGGGTTTTCGCCGAGATTTCGCTTTTTGTGCTTCGGTTGCCATAGAGATTAGTCTTTAAAGGGGAATCCGAGTGCTGCCGATAGGGCTCGTCCGTTTTTTTTGTTCCCGGACGTGGTTGTCATTGTGACTTCGAGGCCGTGAACGCGCTCAACTTCGTCCGGACGGATTTCGGGAAATGGGAGGAACTCCCGAAATCCAATCGTGATGTTGCCTTGCGTATCGAGCTGTTTTGACGAAATGCCGCGAAAGTCGCGGATGCGAGGAAACGTAACATGAACGAGCTTATCGAGGAAACTCCACATGCGCTTCCCGCGAAGCGTCACACGCATGCCAATGACCATCCCTTTCCGGATTTTGAAATTCGAAACGGCCTGCTTTGCCTTTGTACGCACCGGCTTTTGCCCCGTAATGCGCGAGAGCACGCTCTCTGCCGCATCGATGAATTTCGGATCTTTCAGCCCGTGCGACAATCCAACGGCAACCGTCACGGAGGTGACGCGCGGCGCCGCAAGAAGATTCTTCACCCCGAGTTCTTTTGCGAGGGCAGGACGAATCTCTTTTGTATAGCGTTCGTGGAGCGTCATACGGTTTCAATCTTTTTTACGTTTGAGATGTGGATGGGCATGAAAAACTCCACGATCTGACCCTTCTGTCCGGTCTGTCGCGTCTTCAAATGTCGCTTGGAGACGTTTACACCTTCGACAACGACGCGCAAAAGCCGTGGAAAGACCTGGGTCACCTTTCCCGTCTTCCCGGCATAGCGACCGGTGAGGACTGTGACCATGTCGCCTGTTTTGATGAGGAGTTTCGTCATAGAGTTTTACACAACTTCTGGCGCGAGCGAGATGATCTTCGCAAATCCCTTCAAGCGGAGCTCGCGCGCAACGGGCCCGAAGATGCGCGTGCCCTTCGGATCCTTCGTCTTCTTGTCCACGATGACGCCGGCATTGTCATCGAACCGAACATACGTGCCGTCCGGACGTCGCGTCTCCTTGTGCACGCGCACAAGCACGACATGGACAATGTCGCTCTTTTTGACCATGCCGCGCGGAGCCGCTTCCTTCACGACACACGTCACGATATTTGCAAGGCCTGCCGTCCGCTGCTGGTATCCGCCAAGTACGCGAATCACTTGGAGTTTTTTGGCTCCGGTGTTGTCAGCGACCGTGAGGATGGTTCGATGTTGGACCATAACGGTTAGGCACGCGCGGGCGTGATCGTCGCAACATACCGCCAACGCTTTTCTCTGGATATCGGACGCGTTTCTTCGATCTCGATCAGATCGCCAAGCTTGGACGCTCCTGTTGCATCATGCGCCTTGAGCTTGGTCGAAACCGTTTGAAATTTGTCGTACTTTGGGTGCGCAACGCGGCGGTCAATCCGAACCACGACGGTCTTTGCCATTTTGGTCGAAACGACGATGCCGCGCAAACGCCGTCGTTGAGGCACTTGTGACTTTTGACTTTCAGACTTTGGACTTTCTTGCGTCATATCGTTTTCGTAATGAATTTTACCTTGCACGAAAGCTTGTACCCCGCGAGAAGAAGCGCATCCTTGGCCTGTGCCTGTGGAAGGCCATCCATCTCAAAAAGCATCGTGCCGATTTTGATGGGCGCCACATAGTGGTCAACCGCGCCCTTGCCCGATCCCATGGGGACTTCGTTCCCTTTTTTCGTGATCGGTTTGTCCGGAAAAATACGGATCCAAATCTTTCCGGACCGTTTCGTGTAGCGCGTGAGGACGCGGCGGCACGCTTCGATCTGGCGGGAACTCACCCATGCCGGCGACAATGCTTTGAGACCAAACGATCCAAACGCAAGCTCAATCTTATCCGTGGCATGACGAATATTCCGGGCACGTCCCTTGTGCCACTTGCGATGTTTGACTTTCTTTGGGATCAACATAGATCGTTAAGAAGCGGGGGTTGCCGCAGCGAATTCGCGTGGACGACGCGTATCCACGCGCGGGGCGCGACGGTCTCGAGACGGGGTCGTTGGCTGGTAGAGCGCCAAGCGATCCTGTTCAAAGATGTCCCCACGGTAAATCCACACTTTCACGCCGATGCTTCCGGCCATCGTCTTGGCAAAATCCTGCGCATAATCAATGTCTGCGCGCAAATTCGTGAGCGGGATCTTGCCCCATCCAAGCCATTCGCGCCGCGCGATCTCTGCGCCGTTCAGGCGGCCAGACACGGCGATTTTCACTCCAAGTGCCCCGGCTTTTTTCACGCGTTCGATCGCCATCTTGAGCACGCGACGAAACGGCATGCGACGCTCGAGTTCCTGGATCACCTGTTGGCACACCAGAGTGGCTTCGAGAGACGGTTTCGGCACTTCCGTGACGTTCAACTGGAACTGGACTTTCTTGCCCGGAAAAAAAGTTTTCAAAAACTTCTTCTTGAGATCTTCAATGCCCGCTCCGCCGCGGCCAATGACGACGCCGGGCTTTGCCGTCGCGATCGTGATGGCAAGCGCACCGCGCGAGCGTTCGATCACGACGCTCGTCACCGCCGCTTCTCGGAGCTGCTTTTTGAAAAAATCGCGAATGCCCAGATCTTCACGAAGCTGCATGCGATACGCGTCGTCACGCGCAAACCACCGCGACGGCCATGTCGTGGTTGTTCCGATGCGAAAGGAGGTTGGATGAACTTTGTGGCCCATAGGGATAGAGAAGTGGAAAGTCTATACAGTCAAAAGTCTATCAAGTCGTTGTGTTATTTGACTTGACGGACTTGACGACTTTGGATTTTAGATTTTTGACTTTCGACTTGCGTGGTTCGTCAGACAACAGGATATTGACATGCGTAGAGCGTTTGCGAATTGGCGCCGCGGAACCGTGCGCACGGGGACGGGAGCGCTTGAGCGTCACGCCGGCATCGGCCGTGATTGTTTTCACCCAGAGCGACGCGCGGTCGAGCTTGAAGTTGTGCTCTGCGTTCGCGATCGCGGACTGAAGGAGCTTCCACACCGGACGACTTGCAGCGCGTTTCACGAAGAGCAGTCGCGCCTCCGCGTCCGCAACCGGAAGCCCGCGGACGAGGTCAACCACGAGGCGTACTTTACGCGGGGCCATGCGGAGATGGCGAAGAGAGGCATGCACATCCATACGTTACTTCTTCGACCCAGCAGCCGTCGAGGTGGCCGGTACGGCACCTGCTGTTGCCGCGGACGTTTCGAGTGCCTTCGTCAGCTTGCCGCCGTGCTTCGTGAACTTGCGCGTGAGCGCAAATTCACCGAGCTTGTGCCCGACCATGTTCTCGACGACGAACACGGGGAGGTGTTGACGACCGTTGTGAACGCCAAACGTACACCCGACCATCTGCGGCGTGATCGTTGAGCGACGCGACCATGTCTTGATGACGGTCTTGTCCCCCTGCCGCAGCTTCGCGACTTTCGCGAGGAGCTTTGCATCGGTGAACGGTCCTTTTTTGAGGCTTCGTGACATACGGAATGGTTATTTTTTACGTCGCTCCAAGATCAAACGGTCCGAGGGACGGTTCTTTTTGCGCGTCTTGACGCCAAGCGCGTGTTTCCCCCACTTCGTTTTCGCATATTTCATGCCGATCGGGTGCTTGCCTTCGCCGCCGCCGTGCGGGTGATCCACCGGGTTCATGGCTTTGCCGCGCACGGTCGGACGGATGCCGCGATGCCGCATGCGTCCGGCCTTTCCCCATCGCACGAGATGCCAATCCGGATTTGACACGCTCCCGATCGTGGCCATACATTTCTTCAAAACGTTACGGATCTCGCCAGAAGGCAATTTGAGCGTCGCGGAGGAACCTTCGACGGCCATAATTTGAATAAAGGCGCCAGCACCGCGGCCGAGTTGCCCGCCTTTCCCCGGCACGAGTTCGACGGCGTGAATCATCGTTCCGACGGGAATTTTATCGAGCGGGAGACGGTTGCCGATTTTGATATCCGCCTCCGTTTGTGAGGAAACGATCGTGTCGCCGACCTTGAGACCGTCCGGAGTAATAATGTATCGCTTCTCGCCGTCTCGGTAGATCACGAGTGAAATGCGCGCGCCGCGGTTCGGATCGTATTCGAGAGAATCCACGCGCGCGGGAATATCAAATTTGCCGCGGCGAAAATCCACGATGCGGACGAACTGTTTTTCGCCGCCTCCCTTATGGCGGACCGTGATCTTGCCGCCCGTGCGGCCCGCAAATTCCTTCCGCGCGACAATGAGCGATTTTTCCGGAGCCTTGCGCGTGATATCAGAACAATCCTGCACCGAGGAAAATCGGCGGCCTTTGGTGACGGGACGATATTGTTTGATCGGCATACGTCAGACTCCCGCGTGGAGTTCAATCGTCTGGCCCTTTTTGAGGGTCACGAGTGCTTTTTTCCAGCGCGGACGGCGGCCCGCAATGCGTCCGCGATGGACGACTTTCCCCTCTCCGCGGATCGTATTGACACGAAGAACCGTCACCTTGTACTGCTTCTCGACCGCTTTGCGAATCTCAACCTTACCCGTCGAGACCGGCACGTTAAACACATACGTCCCTTTTGACGTGAGGATGGACGCTTTCTCGCTCACGCGCGGAGATGAAAGCAGGGTCGTAGCTCGGAGCTCGCCGCGCCCGCCATCGCTGCGCTCAGGCACTGCGGGCGGGGAGCTCGTAGCTGTTGGATCAGAAGCGACGCTCGACGCCCGACGTGCGACGTGCGATTTCTCGAGCGTCACTGTTGGATCAGAAGCGACGCCCGACGCCCGACGTGCGACGTGCCATTTCATGAATTGGAATCTGTTGAAAAATCCCATAGCGTTACGCATTTGCATACAGTGCCTCGAACGCCGGAACCGCATCTTTCCAAAAGACGAGAGTCGGATAGGCAAGCACATCCACAAGATTTAGACTGTTCACGGTGATGAGTTTCACATGCGGCAAATTGCGCACCATGCGGAGAAGGATGGCGTTTGATGCGGGAAGGACGGCGAGCGCCTTGCGATGCACGGGAAGTTTACCAAAGAGTGCGGCCGCTTCTTTCGTCTTCGGCTCCTTCGGCGTGAACGCGTCGAGCACGAGCAAACGATCCTGTTGGACGCGATCGGAGAGTGCCATAAAGAGTGCTTTCCGCTTCGCCTTACGGTTCACTTTGACGGAAAAATTGCGCGCGTTCGTCGGACCGAACACGATGCCGCCGCCCACCCATTGCGGAGAACGGATGGAACCTTGTCGCGCGCGGCCCGTCCCCTTTTGTTTCCACGGCTTTTTGCCGCCTCCCCGCACCTCTCCTTTCGTCTTCGTATTCGCGATTGGGCGCCGCGCGTTCGCCTGCTGGGCCACGACGACTTCATGAACAAGTGCCAGCTGGAGCTTTACGCCAAAATGCTTCGAGTTCAACTCGAGTTCGCCGGTTACCGCGCCTTCTTGATTGTAGATTTTAGCTGTTGGCATAGCGACGTTTGACTTACGACGTACGATTCACGATTTCTAGGATGGCATTACGGGCTCCGGGAACGGCGCCTTTGAGCGCAAGAATCCCCTTCTCGCGAACCTCTACGACTTCGAGATTCTTCACCGTAACAGTTTCGTTGCCCATGCGGCCCGCCATGCGGCGGCCTTTGAAGACGTGCTGCGGCCCGCCTGCGCCGATCGAACCCGGCATGCGAAGCTGGTCTTTGTGTCCATGTGAAGACGGATGTCCGTGGAATCCATGACGCTTCACAACGCCTTGAAATCCCTTGCCTTTTGACGTGCCCGTCACATCCACGACATCGCCAACGGTAAAGGATGACGCTTCGATCGTATCGCCACGCGTGAACTCCGTGCCGTTTTCGAGACGAAACTCATTCAACACGCGCAATTTTGGCAAATCCGTCAGATGACCCTCCTGCGATTTCGTGAGCTTCTTCGCTGCAAGAAATCCAAGCTGGATGGCGGAATAGCCATCCGTGTCCGCTGTCTTCACCTGCGTCACGACACAGGGTCCGGCTTGAACGAGCGTGACCGGGACCACGGTGCCATCCGGGCGGAAGACTTGCGACATTTCAATTTTTTTTGCGAGGATACATTTCATATTCTGGCTTGTACGGAAAAAAGCCAGAAGTACGCGCCTGTCGGAGACGGACGTGCACTCCTGGCCTTTTTGCGATCTGAAAGGCACTGGATTTTGAGGAGCCGCCGATGGTACGCACGAATCGCAGGGAGGTTATTCCCCCGCCTCTCGCGAGAGGCGGGGGAAACTTTCTCCTTGGGTGCGTTGCCCGGCGGGTACGAACGGAACAATGCTACATTTTAATTTCCACGTCAACCCCTGCCGGAAGATTGAGCGACGTGAGTGCTTCGATGGTCTTGGCGTTCGGATCAAGAATATCTACGATTCGTTTATGGATCCGCATCTCGAACTGCTCGCGCGCATTCTTGTGGACAAAGGTCGAACGGTTCACGGTCCACTTCTTTTTCTCGGTCGGCAGAGGCACGGGACCCACGACGCGCGCGCCCGTGCGCACGGCCGTGTCAATGATCGTCCGCGTCGCTTGATCAATAATTTTGTGATCAAATGCGCGGATCTTAATTCGAATCCGGGAGGTAACCTCCTTTGCCGCCGCGGTTTTTGTCGCCGTGCTCGCCATGCGCTTACTTCGTAATCTTCGTCACAACGCCCGCGCCAACCGTCTTGCCGCCTTCGCGGATCGCGAAGCGCATCTTTTCTTCGATCGCAACCGGCGTGATGAGCGTGACGTTCACGTTGATCGTATCGCCCGGCTGCACCATCGCGATGCCATCCGGCAACTTGATTTCACCTGTCACGTCCGTCGTTCGGATGTAAAACTGCGGCTTGTAACCCGTGACGAACGGCTTATGGCGACCGCCTTCTTCCTTTGTAAGGGCATACACTTCCGCCGCGAATTCCGTGTGCGGAGTGATCGAACCCGGCTTGCACAGCACCATGCCGCGCTCAACCTCTTCTTTTTTGATCCCGCGAAGGAGGATGCCAGCGTTATCGCCTGCGCGTCCTTCGGTGAGTTGCTTGTTAAACATTTCAATGCCGGTGACAACGGTCTTGCGCGTCTCGCCGAGACCGACAATCGCGATTTCTTCGTTGATCTTGACCGTGCCGCGCTCAATGCGTCCGGTCACGACCGTACCGCGGCCTTCGATCGAAAAGACGTCTTCGACAGGCATGAGGAGCGGCTTATCCATGTCACGCACCGGTTCTGGAATAAACTCATCCAACGCTTTGACAAGTTCCAAGACGGGCTTCGATGCCGCTTCGTCCGCAGGATTCTGGAGCGCCTTGAGCGCCGAGCCGCGGATGATCGG
>CAYIQM010000022.1:0-11848 GCA_964365615.1 uncultured Gammaproteobacteria bacterium
AAAATCATCGGACGCCGTTGCGTTTTATGGAAGAGATATTCGCCCAAGTCGTCGCGAACTTTTTCTTTCAAATACATCGCATTCGCGCCGGAGCGTGGATCTGTATCTTCGAGCGTCTGCGCAACTTTCTTCCGCGACGAACGGATGAGCTCCTCATGCTCCTTCATATAGATGAAGCCGCGCGAGATAATGTCCGGCAGATTCTGCAGTTTGCCGGTCTTTGCGGACACAACCGCGATGACAATCACGATGCCGTCGCCCGCAAGCTCTTGGCGGTCGCGCAGGACGATGTGGTTCGTGTCGCCAACGCCGAGACCATCCACGAACACGTATTCCGTCGGCACTTTTTTGTTTGTCAACTGGCCATTTCTGTTTTTGTCGAACTCCATGATCTGCCCGTTGTCCGCGATGAAGATGTTGTCGTGATTGAATCCCTCCTTCTCCGCCACTTTCGCATGTTCGCAGAGGAAGGAATAGTGGCCTTCGATGGGAACGAGATACTTGGGCTTCACCATTCGATGCATGTCCACAAGATCCTCCTGTTTTGCATGTCCGCCGGAATGTACGTCCATCATTTTGTAATGGATCACCTCCGCGCCTTCGCGATAGAGCGTGTCTTTTACGCGCTGGACGGAGCGTTCGTTCCCCGGAATGACGGAAGATGAGAAAACCACCGTGTCTCCCGGTTCGATTTCGAGAAATGGATGCTCGCGATTTGCAATGCGCATGAGCACGGCGCGTTCCTCGCCCTGCGCACCCGTGCACACGATTGCAACTTTATCGCGCGGATAGTTGTGAATTTGTTTCGTTTCGATGATCGTGCCTTTCTGGACTTTCATGTATCCCAGCTCCTGCGCGATCGCGATGTTCGATTTCATCGAAAACCCTTCGACCGCGACTTTGCGGCCTTGTCGTTCGCACGCGAGAATGATCTGTTGGACGCGCCCGATCATAGACGCGAACGTGCCGATGATGATCCGGCCTTTCGCACGCGAGATGATTTCGTCGATATTTTTCTGGATTTCATACTCGGGGAGCTGACGGCCCGGCTGCGTCGCGTTCGTCGAGTCGATCAAAAGCGCGAGCACATTGCGTTCGCCGAGATGCTTAATTTTTTCCGTTTCTTGCACGGATTCCGCGTTCGGCGAGGTGTCGAGCTTGAAGTCACCCGTGTGCACGATAATGCCGCACGGGGTATCCACGATCACGCCCATCGAAGAGGGGACCGAATGCGCGACGCCGAAGAATTCCACGCGAAAGACGCCGAGTTGGATCACATCATTGGATTTGACGACGTGGATGTTGATCGGTGGTTTGTCGCGATGGTCTTCTTGCCGTTTCTTAATAATTCCAGCCGTGAGATCGGTCGTGAAGAGCGGCGGATTGCCGAGGCGCGGCACAAGGTGGGGAATGCCGCCGATGTGGTCGTAGTGCGCGTGAGTGATGATCACGCCGCGAATATTTTTTTCCTTGCCTTTGAGGCACGAGATGTTTGGGATGATGTAATCCACGCCCGGCATGTCTTCATCCGGAAATTGGAGTCCCATGTCTATGAGGATGATGTCGCGGCCATATTCTAACATCGTCATGTTGCGTCCCACTTCCTCATTGCCACCCAGAATCGTCACTTTCAGACGCTCCTCCGGCGATCCGACAAGCACATCCTTGTCTGTGCCCGTTTTGTAGTAGGGCTTGTGCTTGTAGGTGTCCATTCGCGGCGCGCGGGCAAACGCTCCACCTCCGCCTCCACGGCCGTGTTTGCCGTGATGCGCTCCACGATGATCGTGTCTATTCGGTTGTTTTGACATCGGATGAGTGACGCCGCTTTTCAACGTCTCTTCCCGCGCAAAGCCCTGTTTCAATGTGAGCTTTTGTCCGTCTTGTTTTTTCCCGTTCTTTGCGATCGCTTTTGCGATGAGCGTGTTCTGGCTTTGTATCGGCTGTGGCGTGACGGGTCTCGGGTGCCATGGCGGTTTGCCGATGGGGAATTTCCCACCTTGCGGGCGCGACGAACCGGGCCCGTAGCTTCCTGCCCCTTCCGGACGGTTAAAATAAACTGGTTCCATACACTGACTGAATTGTGTTTGTGTCACGAATCCTTTGACGCGTCCTCCGTTGTGGAGATGCGGACGTGATTGAGGACAAAGGGACTACAAACGAAAAATGAATGAATTATTGGATTATATTGTTGTCGAGTAAAATTTGACCGTAGTCGAGTCCAACTCGATGACCATCGCAACTCCCCGAACATTTCAGGAAATCTTCGACGAAGAGGATAGGATAGCAGAACAAACGATTCTTGTCAAATTGCAAGTGCAATTGTTTACAAATCACATCATTGCACTTGGATGTTTCTCTCTTCCTTCTTTCAACACCTCCGCATACCAAAAGAGCTCTTTGAAAAAAGTTTCGAGTCGTTTATGCACGCTCTGATCTTTTGGCGTTCCATCCGGATTGAACGCGTCCCACACGGCAGGGAAATAGACGGCCTCACGAATCGGGACCATTTTGAGTTCGATCGCGACCTGTCGGAGTTGCTCGACCATCCGTCCTCCGCCAAGCCATCCGCCCGCACCGACGATCCCGATCGGCTTGTAGTTGTATTCCTCGTAGAGCGAGTCAAGCGTTTCTTTGAGAGGGCCCGGATATCCATGATTATATTCGGGCGAAACAACGACGAGCGCGTCCGCTTGTGCCATCACCATTTTCCAGCTCGCGGGATGCGTTTGCTCGATGGAGCCGCCGGTATGAATCTCTTGTGGCGTCACATACGCGGAAATGACACCACGTTTCAGGAGTTCTGCGTGAATGAACGTGGCCGCGGGTTCGCTTTTGCGTCCTTCGCGAATGGAGCCATACAGAACAGGGATTGTGAGTGACATAGTCACATCGTAGTATAGAACTTTTTTTTCAAAATTGACAGCAGCGGTCACGGGAAAAGAGTCGACTCATGGCAGAGCTGAGGTGTCACGTTGTGAAGCGGTGAATACGCACAAAAAATGCAACGAGAGGGATGTTCCAAAAGGAACGCATCCATCAATTTCCCGATGTCGATTTTTTTGTTTCAGATTGCAATGAAGCGATGAGCATTTTCATCTGGGAGTTGTGACATATCAACTAATCTCCATGATTTCATAGGTCGTTTCACCCTGTGGGGTATTGACGATGATACGCTCTCCGACCCGATGATCCAACAACGCGGCACCGAGAGGGGAGAGGTATGAGATGCGTCCGTGAGTAGGGCTGGATTCATGCGATCCAAGAATTTGAAACGTTTTTTCCTTTCCAGCCACACGAAGGACGACGGTGCACCCAATCTGTATGCGGCCGGATTGCCAGGCGTTTTCTTGGATCACGATCGCATTTTTGATCCGTTCCTTTAATCCAAAAATCTGCCCGTCCATGCGCGACAGCCGCGCTCTCGCATCTTGATATTCCGCGTTTTCTCGAAGATCGCCTTTTTGTAATGCAACACTCAACGTGTCTACGACATGTGGCCGTTCGTTTTCGACAAGACGGGTGAGTTGATGTTTAAGCCCCTCAATCGCTGCCGAGGTCAATTCATTGCACCGTTCTTCGTCTTGTGGCGTTCGAAGGATCTGTGCTCGTCGTTTCGGGAGTCGCATCAGAGGGTCATCACCCTTTCAGCAGCACTTGCACATTCCCTTGCTTAATTTGTTGAGCCCCGCGAGGATGACGAGCACCGGCCATGCGACGTTCACGAACGATGCGGAAAAGACGCCATAACTCTGAAGAAGGAACAAGAGACCGAACAGAACGACGAGACCCGGAAGCAGCTTATGATGAGAGCATGTACAATTGTCACACGTTTTAGATTTGTCCATAGAAAAAAAATGAAGAATGAATGTATCTATGGTAGCTCACGGGAAGAAGGGAAGACAAGAGTCAAAGTGAGCCAGGTCGCGGCGGGAACCTTCCGAGACGGCTCCGACGACGACCGGCGACGCATCCTGGCAGCTTTGGGTCCGAACTGGGTCGTGACCGACGGAAAGGCCGCGCCAGTCTTGCATTCCACGCGCATTCCGCTCACGAACGTGCCCTCCATCGCAGCGTCGATGCGAGCGCAGGGTCCGAACCGCCTACCCCCTCCAGAATCTCTGCTCAACCAACGCAAAAGCGCGCGGCGGAGGAACCCTCGTGACCGCGCGCTTCTACACTGGTGGGCGTGCCTGGACTCGAACCAGGGACCTTCACATTATCAGTGTGACGCTCTAACCGCCTGAGCTACACGCCCCTATCACTCGCGCACATGTGGCCGATAGAATATACGAGCTTCACTTTTTTGACAAGCGCGAATCCGATCGTTATCATCATCGCGTTCTGACACATTCGCCGAGGTAGCTCAGTGGTAGAGCGAAGGACTGAAAATCCTTGCGTCGTGAGTTCAATTCTCACCCTCGGCACCAGTAAATTTATGCCCCGCAATATGCGGGTTTTTTGCTGTGTTGAGAGAAGAATCGAGGCACGAGGCAGTAGCCATTGCAGGTGACTTATCCACAGGATCATGGGTCTGGTGGCGACTTGGTGACAGAGGGTGGCGTACCGGGGTCGCTCCGGTGGGCCGGCCCGGTCGGGGACCCTCGGAACGTCGACAGTCACCTCGCAAGTGTCCTCGAAATTCAGGGAAGGATCGACCCACTTGCGAGCCGCGAGACGCCCACGATGGGAAAACTCGCAGGAATCGCCGTGGCATGCCGGCTGCTTGGATCGACGATTGGCGTCGAGAACGTTCCCCAAACCGAAACACCGAAAGGGGAAGACTTCCCTTCCGGTGCGAGGAGCAAGGGACGGCCGAGGCACCCGCGCGGATGACACCCGTGCGGTTAGCGGTCCACCAACGGACTCATTCAAGAATACTGCACCAAGACGGGTGCGTTCTGGGCGACCGGAATGCGTAAGAACCAAACGAATTTGCGCCGGAATGGATTTTGAAGTAGGCTTCTATATGAAGGGCGTGCCGCCAAACTGCCATTTTGATCATTTGTACGAAATTTCATGGCTCAAATGAGCCAAAATAATTTCGCAATTTCGTCAAACAGGGCATTCGGAGACAGACCCATGAAATCAATGCCAATTCTTGCTCGTAAAATGACTGTTTTTGGCCTCTACTTCGTGGCCATCTGTTTTGTGCTATTTTTGTTCATTTCTCGAGTCCATGCCGTGACAATTGCGCCGGGCGATCTCATCAAAATCCAAACCGACGTCGTTTATTACTACGGGCAGGACGGCAAACGGTATGTGTTTCCCAATCTCAAAACATATCTGACATGGTATCCGGATTTCTCCACCGTCAAAACCATTCATGCGGAAGCGCTTGCTTCCATTCCCATTGGCGGAAATGTGACGTATCGCCCCGGTGTCAAACTCGTCAAAATCACGACCGATCCAAAAATCTACGCGGTGAGCGCGCATGGGGTATTGCGTTGGGTGAAAACGGAAACGGTTGCCAAAGTGCTCTATGGTTCGAATTGGAATGCACGGGTGGATGACATTCCAGACGCCTTTTTTGTGAATTACACTGTCGGGGCAGATATCACGAGCGCGTATGACTCTTCTCCTTCTCTCGAGACTCTTGCGGCGAGAGATATCAATACGGATAAAACCCTTCTTTTTGCTCCTCTTGCAGTTTCGCCTCCTTCATCATCGAGTCCAAGTCCAGCGCCAACACCGACGCCCGCTCCAGCACCCACCCCAACGCCGAGTTCCAGTCCCACGCCTCCCCCCACGGTGAATCCAAGTCCCACACCAGTGCCTACTCCCGCTCCGAGTCCTACTCCAACTCCCAGCGGCACCGGAGCTGCATCCGTTTCGTCAACCTCCGGTAGCGGTGGTGGAGGAGGAGGCACACTGCAGTCAACCTATTTCACGTCGTATGGCTATAACGATAACGATGATGGATTTGGTCATTATGGAACTGCCGCGATCGCCTATCCCGATAGCCGTCATCCCATCGCCACGGAAGGGTTAGGGACATACAACGATCCAATCACATTCGCCACAGATCCGCGTGAGATTCCTCCGCATACGATCATCTACGTGCCGTATCTCCAGAAATACTTTGTGATGGATGACGGCTGCGTGGAATGTACGAGGGATTGGAATAGCGGAAAGCAATGGCGCACGGACCTGTTTATGGGCGGGAACAAAGCGTTACAGCCGGAACCCGCGCTCGCGAATTGTGAAGCGTCCATTACTCAAAATAACACCATGTATATCAATGCGGGTCCGGGCTATCCGGTTGACACGACGCCGCTATTCTCCGGCGGTGTCTGCACCGCACGTTTACACACTTCTCTTTCATCCTCTCTACCACCTCCACCTCCACCTCCACCTCCACCACCACCACCACCTCCTCCATCACCAACAAGCACAAGCACATCCGGATCTTCAGGGACATTTGGTTTTGCCATGTCCTCTTCAAATGCATTAAGTTGCACGGATGCGAAAACATTGGAAGAACTTGTGAGCTGCATCGTGAGCCATTTTGGTCCATTCGTTCCTCCAAGCGTTGCTGAACGGTCGGATTTTCGCACGGTCGCGCGCGCTCTGTTTAATGGAAGTTGTGATACAATCCCGCTCCCCTCAACGCTCGGCGGCATCTTTTCCATCCGGTCGTTTACAGATCGCGACACATCCAAGACATACTGCGTGCTCATGGAGGTGAAAGACGCGGATGGTGACACGAAGGCAGACCGCGGTTTGGGCGCGATCATCGTGAACAACGCACCAAAACGGGAACTGAACATTGCCATCGCGCATCCCATTGACGACTGGAAAACAGAAGAACAGGGAATCGGCGTATTTAAGGGCACGGACAGTCGAACTTTTTTCTTGGCTGGTGCGCGACGTTACGTCGGAATTCCAAGCGCGTGCGAACCGGATGACGCACATTCGTCATCCGACGCGGCGCACAATACCGCCATGATGTTCTTTGCGGCAACGCAAGAATTGAACGACTGGTACGGCAGTCGCTCGTGGAATCAACTGCAATTTCATGGAATGGGAACGGGGGCTTGCCCCGGCGTGAATGCGTACATGACGAACGGGAAGAACACGACGCCTGCGAGCGGAGATGTCATCTTGACGTTGAAAGCGAATATGCTCAAGCATCATCCCGCATGGGTCGTGACAGTCCCAAATGACAGTCCGAGCTGCACGCTTAGCGCAACGACAAATGTGCAGGGAAGGTATTTGAATGGAGTGTCTGTAGATACAGTTTGCACCGCACCCGCGTCAACGTACAGCCAAAAATTTATTAGCATCGAACAAGCGCCCGGATTCCGGTTGGCGTCAGACTGGGTTGCGGCAATCAAAGACACATGGCCGAGTATGTAAGAGGGCAGTGAAAGTAGAATGCGATACACCCGTAAGGCGTAGACAGGTGAGTGCGTAAAAACAAAGAGCACCCGACACGCGAGAGCGAGTAGATGCTCTTCGCGTAGCCGAGTGCTACATAGGTCGGAGCGATCAGCTCCGTGTGACCCCGAGGAACCATCCTCGGTATTGCCTCGATCCGAACGACCCTTCTCGCATCACCACCACCCCGTTCTCCTTGTGTAGGTATGGGAACGTGTTGAGGAGCCAGAAACCTTCCAAGCGCAGGTTGGCCGCGCCGACCGCTATCACGATCACCGGGCGGACATCTCTCTCGTTCTTTGCCATGAACGCGTTTTGTCCGCGGTCGGAGACCTCCGTCTCATCGAAGTCCTGCGGACACACCTCGCCGCAGCTGAGCAGCTCCTCGGGGAACGCCGGACGCAGACCGAACGAGTTGATCCGCGCGATGACGCCGACGAGGTCGGTTTCCTCGGAGATGTATACGTACTGGCAGACGATGACCTTGCGATCACGGGTATCTCCCTTGTAGATGTCGAGTGCCCTGTACGTCTCGTTCACTGCCGGTCGGTCGTAGTTGACGGGGAGCATGAAGCGTCTGCTTTCCATCGTCTGTCTCCTGTTGTTTCCGCCTTAATTGACGGAAATCTCGCTGATTCCAAGAAGAATCAATGAGATTTCCGACAATCCTCACATGTAAGGAACGAATATGTATATGTATAACACACAATTGAACTTTTGTCAAGTCGCGCCAGATTGCTTTTCTTGTTCCATTTTTGTACCATATCCTCATGCTTCAATGGAACGATCCGCTTTCGTTTATCCACGACCTCACGTGGCAGCAGCGCCGCGCCTTAAAATCGCTTGATATCCAAACGGTTGGGGAACTCCTTTCACTTTTTCCTCGGCGCTACGATGATTATTCGCGTCTCGTGCCAATTCTCAAAATCCCGACAGGCATCCCGGTGACAATCAAGGGCATTGTGAAAGAGATCAAGGAAGTTCCGACATTTCGTCGTCAGATCAAGATTGTCCGCGCGATTGTTTCTGACGCGAGCGGATCAATCACGGTTACTTGGTTTAATCAGCCATGGCTCGTGAAACAGCTCAAAATCGGCGACGAGATTTTTCTCTCCGGCGCCGTCACGCAGCGCCCTCGATTTGGTCGCGGTTTTACATCTCCGCTGTGGGAATTTGCCCCGCCCTTCGCGAAGGGCGGGGCGGAAACAATCGCCGCAGGTGTCGTCGCGCCCGTCTATCCGCTTACAGGATCCATCACGCAAAAGACGTTACGAAAAGTGATGAAAGCTGCTGTTGAGGACGTTGAGTTCCCGGAGGATTGGATGCCGGATGATGTTCGTCGCGCGCCGGGCGTCGTGTCGCTCGCGGATGCCTATCGCTTCGTTCATCGTCCCGCTTCGCTCGACGAGGCGGAGCAGGGGAGACGGCGCTTCGCATTCGGAGAACTTCTCGTCTATCAACTCGCGTTGCGCCTCGCACGACGCGAAGCGGACACGGCTGGCGCGCCCAGAATCTTCTTCGACGAGCCGTTCGCGAAGAAGTTTGTCTCTGGTCTGCCATTTGAACTCACGTCGGATCAAAAGAAGGCGATTTGGCAAGCCGTCAAAGATATGGAATCGAACCGTCCCATGCGTCGTCTCCTCCAGGGCGACGTTGGAAGCGGAAAAACGGTCGTTGCCGCGATGTTGGCTGCCTTGACGTTTCGAGCCGGATATTCATCCGCGCTCATGGCGCCAACGGATCTTCTCGCAAAACAGCATGCGGAAACGTTGTATCGCTTTCTTGCGCCGCATCAAATCCCTGTTTTATTGTTAACATCTTCGTCCCGTTATCTGTATGAGAAGGTAGGGACGTCCGAGAACACGCAACGGGAACGGTCGTCCTTGCCAACAGACGCAACACGTGAACGAATAGTACAGGGCCGTGTTGTTGTTGTCGGCACGCACGCGCTCCTCGAGCGCGGAGCTTCGCCGCCGGATCTCGCGCTTGCGGTTGTTGACGAACAGCATCGGTTCGGCGTCGCGCAACGCGAGGCGCTTGTCGTTGCGCCGCGAAGTGACGGCAAAGTGCCGCATCTTCTCTCCATGAGCGCCACTCCGATCCCGCGCTCGCTCGCGCTCACACTTCTCGGTGACCTCGACGTTTCGATCATCTCGACGAAACCAGCAGGACGCCTTCCGATCACAACAAAACTCTACGTCGGCGAAGAGGGACGCGAAGCCGCAGAGGAGCTCATTCGCCGCGAAGCCGCAAAGGGACAGAGAGCGTTCATTGTCTGTCCGCTCATTGACGACTCCGACGTGCTTGGCGTGAAGAGCGTTGAGATGGAAGCGCGACGCTTGCAATCCGGTCCGCTGCAAAATCTTCGCATTGGCGTTCTTCATGGCAAGATGCCTGCGAAGGAGAAGGATGAAACCATGCAAAAATTTGTTGATGGAAAGATTGACGTTCTGGTCGCGACGACTGTCGTCGAAGTCGGCGTAGATGTTCCAGAGGCGACGGTCATGTGTATTGAAGGCGCGGAACGGTTTGGGCTCGCGCAACTTCATCAGCTCCGCGGCCGTGTGGGACGTTCGTTCCATCAATCCTACTGTCTTCTTATTGCGACGGATGAGGGGATGTCGCTCCAACGTCTTCGCGTGATGGAGCGGACGAACGATGGTTTTGTTGTGGCGGAAGAAGATTTGCGCCTGCGCGGCGAAGGGAATCTCCTCGGGACAGAACAAAGCGGAAAGGCAATTTTTACCGCGGCTCGCATGAATGATTTTGAACTCATGGCGAAGGCGCGCGAAGTATCCGAGGAACTTTTACGCGACGATCCGACGCTCTCGCGTCACGCCGCGCTGAAAAAGATCGTCACGCAGATGCGCGAGACGAGACATCGAGAATAATAGCTACATACAGCGAAAAAATGGCTTGATGGCCTTGACAAAATGTCATTTTTGTGCTATCTTTATTTCTCGTGAGCAATCTTCCTTCCGACCCCCGCCCCGCCGTCCATCTTTGATGGAAATCGAGGCGGTGCACTACTGCACCGTAGTCGCAACTTCAACAAACACCAGCGAATGCTGGTAAGGAGAAAACATCGTGAAAACCGCACTTAAGTTGTGTATCATCGCCGTGCTGTCGCTCATTGTGAGCGCGTGCGCGTTCGATGCAGATACGCTCACGCCGACGCCCGTCACGGTCGCAACGCCGAACGGCGAGGCGACGACGCCGTCGACAGAGTCCGCGAAGCCGAGCGCTACCGTACCGGTAGACGATCAGCAGGCCTCGGCACCTCGGGAGCTTCGGCTCGTTGCCGAGCGGAATCTCGGTCGGATGTGGTATGCATCACTTGGCGGAAGCCCTAAGGGCTTCTTTCTCGCGATGCATGAGCACGACCAGCCGTTGAACTCCGGAAGGCCCTACAACCTGAAGGGCGAACCGATGGCTGCCGCCGGCTACCTACCCATGACGGAGAACGGCGTCCTATCCATCGTGGGACTCCTGGACGGCTCGTTCGTCCTCCTGTCTCAGCGTTGTGAAACCGGTGGCATCCGCTCGTTTACCACTCACGTCGGTGCGAGTGGGGAATATCTTTCCAGGGCCACAGCGCCGTGGCACCGTTCACTCAAGCTGATCGGCAGCAAGGTGTATGGAACGCGCGCCGTGGACCACGGAACTGCCGGCGTCAAGTTTCAGGTCGGTCAGTTTGCGGACGAGCTGCTCACCGACGTCGCCGACTATTGGTTCGAGAAGGAACGAGGGCCCGTGCACGCAACGGACCTTGCGTTCATCGGCGAGAAGGTCGCATTTGCCGCCACGACGATGGGTGCGAAGTCCAGAACGTTCTCGCTCTACATCCAAGATGGGAAAACGTTGCGCGAGCACGTCATCTCATCGTGGGTACCGGACAAGGTGACGGTCGAGAGGGGAACGGTCGATGCGTGGGCGAACGATGTCTTCGTTCGCGACGGTAAGTTTGCCGTTCATTGGTGGGATTCTTCTCATCACGATTCGACGGGGCGTAAGCTCACGTACATGCGGCCGGATGGGACGATCGAGTATACCTACGCCATCCCTCTGGTGAGCTCGCTCATCGAACTCGACGACGGGTTCGCAGGCGTCAGTCATGTCCCGCAAACCGACGGGACATATAACGTGAACGTCGTGATCCTGCGCAAGGACACGACGGTGGTCAAGACGCTGTCAATCGGTGTCGATGCCGATAGATATGTGGCGCGGATCGCCAAAGCCAACGACGGCTACACGCTCGGAGTGGTGTGGCATAAACGCCTGATCGGGGAAGTCCACTTCGCGGTCGTGGACTATCGGTGACCTCAAGGGCTCGGTCACGCTCACACTCTGATCGAGTCATTCGCACTGATCGAGTCATTCGCACATTCACTGTCAACTCGGGCGAGCGAGCGGCTTGCCCCTACATCCCCGGTCTGATTGGACATCAGACCGGGCGCTATCTCGACGTCTC
>CAYIQM010000023.1:0-11199 GCA_964365615.1 uncultured Gammaproteobacteria bacterium
ACATGGACGAGCGCATCCACATCCCCAGGCGGAACGAGCGTTCCCGCGCCATCCAGCGTCTCCGCGATGCCGCCGACGTCTGATGCGATGACGTTGCATCCAGCCGCCAGCGCTTCGAGGATGACCGTCGGTTGATTTTCGAGAAGAAGAGACGGAACGACGACGATCAAACTCTCTTCCATCGCCCGGCGCACGTCATCAGGAGATTGAACGCCGCGAAATTCAACGCCGAAGATATTTTGCGCGCGAAGATGATCGAGCAGCGTCCCGTCGCCGATCACGACGAGACGCGCATTCGGCATCGCAATCTTCTTCCACGCATCAAGAAGGACAAGAATCCCCTTATCCGCATCTACGCGGCCGACGTACACCACCCCCAACCCCCTCCTGTTCATCGGCAGGAGGGGGTTCAGATATTCCCCCTCCTTCTGCCCGCCTTGGGCGGGCTGAAAAGGAGGGGGACAAAGGGGGAGGTGTGAGAGCCTGTTGACAAGGAGGGGGGCAAGGGGGGGTGGTATCGGATTCGGAATGACTTCCGCGCGGATCGACCTAAACCACCCGTATTCTCGATGAAATTCGAGCAGCCATTTCGTCGGCGACACGACCGCATTCGGCTCCCCCATCGCCGCGTGACGAAGAAAACTCCAACATTGCTGCCAAAGTGAACAGTGCACAGTGCACAGTGTACAGTTCTGCGCACTGCCCACTGCCCACTGCCCACTCGCCCTGATCTGTCCCGACGGTTCGACAAGTTGAACATCATGTAACAGATGGACCCATCGAGTCCCATGCGCTTTGATGGCTCTCGGCGTCCCGAATCCGCATCCCGTCAAATTATGCGTCAACAAAACGTCCGGTTTCCATTCCGTGATCTCACGCGCCGTAACATCACGCGCTCCAAGATCACGGAGATGAAACACGAGCCGCGAGAGCGGATTCATTCTTCCAAGTTTTCCAAACGTCGAATTCGATCCCCACACGCGGACGCGGTGACCACGCTCCTCAAGAAGCGCATTGTAGACGCTCGCGATCCGTCCCGCACCGCCATTCGACTCAATGGTGTTTGTGATAACCGCGATGCGCATGTTTAAGAAGACATCGAGAGAAATTCCGTCAGAATTTCAGGAACTTCGAGCGCGCTGTCGCGAGTCCCAAAGTGTCCTTTGTGAGACAGGATGATCGTTTTTGCGTTGAGACGTTGTTCAAAAAATTTCGCGTTCTCCACTGGAACGAAACGGTCAGTATCTGAAAAAATCGCCGTGATCTTCCTTGCGTTCCTTTTGACCGCTTCATCGTCAATGAATGTTCGAAGCCACGGCTCGGCAATGAGCATCTCATCCGGTCCCAAACACCCTGTTGTCAGCGTATAGAATCCAGCGACAGCGATCACTCCGCCAACCGGCCTGTCAATTGTTTGGAGATATCTCACGATCGTCTGCACCCCAATACTGTGACCAACGAAATACGTGCTGTCGTCTGGAGTTCCGACACATGATGTCAAATATGGGACCCATGTTTCAATTTTTGGAGACGATGGATCAGGCATTTCTGGAACGTGAACCTCAAATCCACGCGCCTCAAGCTCCTTCTTGAGCCAAGGAAACCAACATTCCTGTGGATGGCCGTCCCACCCATGGATGATAAAAACGCGAGGCATACATCTTGAGATAAATGGTGCAATATTTAAGCACAAATTCGTCAAGTTGACAAATAATAGGAGATATGATACGTTGATAGCGGATAAAACGTGCGAAGGTCCGCCACATGGTCGAGGGTTTGGGTCATGCGCAAACGGTATCCGTTAATTCATTCTAGTCTAGTCGCATGCCTGTAAAACTGTTTGTTGGCGGCATCCCGTTCCGCGCGTCGGAAGAGGAGCTCCGTCAATACTTTGCTCCGGCTGGCGAGGTCATATCGGTATTCATTCCGATGGACCGTATGTCTGGTCGCCCGCGTGGCTTCGCCTTCGTTGAAATGGCGGATGACGCGGGTGCGGAAAAGGCGATCTCGATGTTCAACGACACCGATATGGGTGGTCGGAAGATCGTGGTCAACAAAGCGCGTCCCATGGAGGAACGTGCTCCGCGAGCCTAATACGTCAAAAACAAAAACTGCCCATCAGGGCAGTTTTTGTTTTTGAGCGCGATGAGAAAGACGACCTGCTTGTACTTCGCCCAAAAAAATCCTCATATATGTTCAATACGTCTACGGTTTTTCTGTGCTCCAACACGTCGCATCTCATCCTGTGTCATCGCGCTCTTCAGATAGAGGCAATTCAGGAATTGCCCTTACGATGAATAATCATCGGAACAGAGTCTGCGATAGACATCCATGAGGCCGTCGAGATGTTTCGACCATGTGAACCGTTCGAGGACACGCTCGCGTGCGCGCTTCCCCATCGCAAGACGAACATCGTGGTGATTGAGGAGATACTTCAGACGTTCTGCGAGCGCATCAGCATCACCGGGTGAAACACGGAATCCCGTCTCGCCCTGTACGACGATGATGCGCACGCCGGGCAAATCCGACGCAACGACCGGAACGCCGCAGGCTTGCGCTTCGAGCGCTGCAAGGCCAAAGGCTTCCGCGCCGGACGTGGATGGAAACACAAAAATATCCGCGCCGCGATAGACGTCTGGAAGTTCATCGTCTGATATGCGACCGCGAAACGTGACACGATCTGCGATGCCGAGATTTTTCGCCAGCTTCTCGTAGCTGGGACGAAGATCGCCATCGCCGACGAGCGTGCACGCGACGTTCGTCGGAAGATGTGTGAGAGCACGCAATAGGATCTCAATACCCTTAAACGCGTGTGCGCGATCCATCCCGCCAACGAAGAGAAGACGGGGGACGGGAGACGGGAGACGGGAGACGGGAGAAAATAATTTTTCATCAACACCAAAGGGCAACTCGATGCAACGATCCGCTCCTCCCAAGGCGGATGCGTCTCTGGCGCAGATCGGCGCGAAAGACGAGTGTCGCGCATAATCGAGCGACGAGACGAGGAGCGCATCCGCGGTCTGTAAGATTCTCGGCTGCGCGATCCTGCGATGAAGATTGAAGTAGAACCCTTTCAAACCGTCGGCCGTTGCGTCCATGTGTAACGTGATAACAAGCCGTTTGATGATCCCCTTGCTTCGCAAACGTGCGACCATGCCAGCCGTTCCGTAGAACGGATAATGGAGGTGGACGATATCTGCATCACAGACGCATGCTTGCAATGTGTTGTAGTTCAGCGCTGCCGCATTTCCAACTGACCAATACGTCGGCACACGTCCCGGCGCGACCAATGACGCATCAACTCCCCTCTTCTTCAATCCTTCGACCTCCTGAAATGCCACACGTCCAATCCCCCCGATCTCGGGAGGCGTCACGCAAGAAAGATGGACGATCTTCATACTCTCACCAGATGACAAGTGCTTTGAGCATCGCGAATAACATGCGCCAAGAAGGATTGACAACGGCTTTGATAAACGGGTCTTCAAATTCCTGATATGCGACGACGGGCGTGAATGAATTCAAAATGTAGCGATCTGGAACCTTTCGCATCCGCGCGATCTCTGCGCGCCCGCGCAAAAGAAATGACCAGGCCTGTGGCCTCCAAAACCAAAATGACGCACGAAGCTTTTCCTTCCACCAACCGCCCTTGATGGCGAACGCAAAGATCGCGATATCCGCAATCACGAGCTGCGGCAGAAGCAGAAGAATCGTCAGCAGACGATAATTCTTCAACACGACTGCGATGCGATTTCGTTCCATCCAGTACCACTTTTGGATCGAACGCGAAAATTCGTAGCGATGGCGCACAACGCTTTTCGGCGCAAGGACGTTTCGATAGCCTGCGAGAAGGATACGCCATCCCAGATCCAAATCCTCATGATAGAGCCAAAGCGTTTCATCGAAGCAACCAACGTCTTGCAAGATGCACGTCGGATATAAAACCGCGGCACCGGATGCGTATGCGATACTTGGAGATTGATGTGCGACGCCCGGCGAGCGACGTGTGATGTCTTCTCGTTTTTCATGATACCCAAGACAATACCCCATGCCGAGATAGTGGATCGCATTGCCGCGAGAGTTCACCTCTTCTGGATTCTCTTGGAGCACCATGAGCGATTGAATCGAACCGATGTTCGGATCTGACTCGGCCACCGCAACGGCTTCGCGAAGTGCCAATGGTTCGAATGCAGCATCGTGATTCAAGAGATAGACGTATGGAATCCCCTCTTCGATCGTCTTTCGCATGACAAGATTGTTTCCGCCAGCGAATCCGGAGTTCCATCCGGGCTCGTGGATCGTGACTGACGGAATTCGATCCCCGTATTCGCTCGTGAGACGCCTCACGGTCTCCGTAGATCCATCGCCAGGACTGTTATCAACAAAATGCATCTCGAGAAGCTCGCGCGGATATTCGAGATGCGCAAGTCCTTCAAACAGCGCGGGCAAGAATTTTGCGCTGTTCCAGAGGACCGTGATGATGGAGATGCGTGGCAACATAGATGGCAACTGGTAGCTCGCATCTCGTAGCTCGGGTGCGTTCAGATCCTAGCTGCTTTTATCTAACTCCTTCAGCGCGTCCCGACGGACGATCTCCGTGAGTTTCCGGTCAAGTGTATCGAGCACGATAAACAGTTTGAACACAAGCACGAACAGGAGGAGCACGGACCCATAGAGCACAAAATCCGAACCGCGCCCGACGCCGAAAAAATTTGCGATGCGCGTCGTCGTCCATGGCAGCGCGATGCCGAAACCGGCGGCGATCCAGAGCAGCGACCAGGCGAGCGCTTCGCGTCGCGAGATGACGCGCTCCCGCGCGCGCTTCCATGTCATGACGCATGCGCCGAAAAGAATCGCGAGGAGGATTACTTGGATGAGCATAGATTATTCCACGAAGACGCCAATGAACAGATGCCAAGCGATCTTGAACGCGTCGGTCGAGCGCTGTCCCTTTGCGAGTGACTCGTCGGTATAGCGTACGCGGACCGGAACTTCCTGCCAGCGCAACGAAGATCGTGTGACCCGTCGTAAAATTTCCGAACAGTGCGCCATGCGGTCTTGTTTGAAATCAATGCGACGCGCCGCATCACGCGACATGGCGCGCAGGCCGCTCTGGGGATCCGTAACGCACCGCGGAATACCCATGGCAAAGGCGTTAAACACGCGCATGCCGCGGAATAAGAGCCGACGAGTCATTGGAATGCCTTCCGGATCAAGGCCGAGAAATCGCGAGCCGAACACGACGTCTGCCTCTCCCGCACGGAGAGGTTGAACGAGCGACGGAATGAACGACGCATCATGTTGACCGTCTGCGTCAATATGGATGATGATGTCCGACCCAAGGCGGATCGCGGCCTCTGTTCCGGTTCGAAGGGCCGCGCCTTGACCGCGATTGACGGCGTGGCGCAAAACAACCGTGTCCCCGATCCGCGCCGCATCCGCCGTTCCATCATCTGACCCGTCATCAACAACAACCACGCCGTCAACGAACGGCAAAACGGAGGCGACGGTTGTCGCGATACGCGTCACTTCGTTATACGCCGGAATCACGGCAATCGCCTTCATACCCGTACCTTACCTGATCTGGCAAAAAAAACGAAGAAGACCGGCGGAACGCAATTTACCCCGTCGCTCGGAATCCCACGAGCGACTTGTGTGCGACCGTATAATCTATCGCACGCTTTAATCCTTCGTCGAGTCGCACGAGCGGTAACCACCCGAGCGTTTCCTTCGCTTTCGTGATGTCCGGCAATCCGAGCGGCGTCATAAAGAGCAGCGGCGGCTCGAAGGTAATGCGGGAGGATGAGCCCGTCATTTCGATGATCCGTTGGGCGACATCCGTGAGCGGCAAATCCAAGTCGCTTCCAATGTTCACCGGACCGATATCCGTCGGCGCATGCATGAGCTTCATCATCCCATCCACCACGTCCGTCACATACACGAGCGACGTACGGAACGTCTCATCGCCATAAATCACGAGCTCTTTACTATCGAGCGCGTTTGTGATAAAATCCGGAACCATCTGCCCATCATACAGCGGCATGCGCGGACCGTACGTCCGGAAGATCCGCGCGATCTTTACGTCTATTCCATGCACCTGGCGGTACGTCTCACACATGGTCTCTGCGTATCGCTTCCCCTCGTCGTAACACGCGCGCGGCGAAAGAAGATTTACGGAACCGAAATGATCTTCACGATAGGAGACGTTTTCCGCTGGACGCGGACCGTAAATCACTGAGGCGGAAGCTTGAAGGAGCTTTGCGCGATACCGCACCGCAAGATCGAGCGCATGCTTCATCGCAAACGCGTTCGCAAGGAGCGTCTGCATCCGATATTGATCGAATTTCTTGGGGCTCGTGGGGCACGCGAGATGGTAGATCTCTTGCAGGCCCTGAAACTTGATCTTAAACCGCGCGAGTTCTGGGAAAACTTCGGGGTCGAATGGCGTATTGAGGTCGTGACGGATGAATTCAAAATCCGAATTCTTCAGAAGATGATCAATGTTTGATTCTTGCGACGTAACGAAGTTATCCACGCAGATGACCCGTGCGGTCGCGAGCAGCTTTTCGCAGAGATAGGAACCGATGAACCCGGCGCCGCCCGTGACAAGGATGTTCTTTTTTTCAAATATGGGAGCCGTTGGCATACGAAAGGAGAATGGAGGATGTGGAATGAAGGGTTAGAATGTGGAATGCGGAAGTCGTATCCGTTGACTCGCGTCGTCCGATGATATCACGACTTTCATCGTTCAAAAAACCGCCACGGCCGCTCGTGGAAGGTAAAAAAGCGATGTGAGGTAAAAGTAAAAAAAGCGATGAGTGCCGTGTTCAGGATGATCACGAGCGTATCCGGGATGCGCAGCACTTCGTGTCCGAGCCAAAACAGCGTGCCGTTTAATCCGGTCGCGATGATCGCAATCGTTGCAAATCGTCCCGCGTTTCCGGCCGACCGCTCGCGCACCTCAAACGTGAACCAGCGGTTTGCTTCGTAATTCAACCACGTGACAATGATCACGACGAACGTGTATTGCACGGTCGGTGGACCGTTCTTCCACAACACAAGCGAAATGAGCTTGTAGAGACCGATGACGAGTCCAAGCGACGAAATGCCAATGACGAGAAAGCGGGAGAGCCGACGCCATTCGTGCCGAAGAACGGAAAACAGAAAGGCTGGCGTCAACGCGGCCATAGATCAACGGTCATCCATTCCGTTTCTGTCTGATGCTTCTTTTTTTTCTCCGGTTTCGGCTTCTCCGCGCTCCCGATCACAACTTCTTCAAGACCGTCATCGTTCGTATCTTTCGCGGCCAGCGTGAACGGACCCGACACTGACTCGAAGAAACTCGCCGCAAGCAGCACGCCATCCGTGCGGTACACTCTCCACTCGACGCGCTGTTCCTCTTGAAATGTCACGGCAACGTCTGGCTCGAGCTTCCCTTGCCAACGGATAAAGATGGCCTGCCGCGGCCGCGCGTCGCCGGGATCGCCGACCGGAAATTGGAAGATTTCATTGCCCGTCGGCGTCCGCCCGCGAACGGCCGGAGGTCTTCCGTGGGTTGAGAGATCCATGACAAGCGGGCCATACCGAAGCGGCGAACGCGTATCCAAAAGCGCGCGATAGACGTTGACGCGTCCGCTCCCCAACGCGCCGCGGTACAAGGGATTTGCATCCTCGACGCTGTCCGCCGTTTCCACGATCCGTTGCGCGAGCTGGGGTCCGCGCCAATCCGGATATTTTGATTTGAGGAGTGCCGCAAGGCCGCTCACGAGCGGCGCGGCAACGGATGTCCCCGTCAGTTTTCCGATATATCCGGGAGCCGCACCGGCTCCGCGCAGATCCAATGCCGGACGCGCGGCAAAAAGATTCACCCCCGGAGCGGAAACATCAACGCACGATCCGTAATTCGCCTTCGACGCCTTTCGGCCCTTCTCATCTAACGCGCTCACGGTCAATTTTCCGAGACTCCGCACGCCTTTGTCGCAGGCAGGAAAACCCGGAACCGCATCAAGATTATCCCCACCGGCACTCTCGCTATTCCCCGCCGCGCTCACGACGAGCACGCCTCGGGCCGTCGCTTCGCGGATCGCGCGCGCGAGATCCATATTCACCGTTGAGCCGAAGAGGCTTAAATTGATAATGTCCGCGCCGTTCGCGACGGCGTAGCGGATCGCACGGATCAGTTGCGCATCGCGTCCCAATCCGGTGGAATCGAGGACGACAAGCGGCATGATCCGTGCCCGCCAAGAAACACCGGAGACTCCGATGTCGTTGTTCCCGGATGCGGCGATGAGTGATGCGACCACCGTCCCGTGGATCCATGGTGCTTCCGGGCCGTTTTCGGAAACGATGGGACGCGCATCCGGACTATTCGTGACGAAATTCCATCCGTGGAGGTCATCCGCATAACCGTTCTCATCATCATCTTTTCCGTTCTCTACAATCTCGTGTGCATTCGTCCAGATGTTATCCTTCAGATCTTCGTGATCAATATCCACGCCGCCGTCAATCACCGCGACCACGACGTCGCGCGAACCGGTCGCTGCGGTCCATCCTTCGCGCGCATGCATCGCGTCAAGATGCCACTGACGATTCAAAAAAGTGTCGTTCGTGGAAATAGGAAGGACCTCGGCGGCGAGGGTCGAGAGCGGAAGCGTAAACAAAACACATGCGAGGAAAAATTTCATGCGCATACTATCGTACAGCCACGGCTCCTTTTTCGCCATGCTTGCCGCCTGCCTGCCGGACAGGCAGGGCAGGCAGGTACGGGGGAAGAGGTATCGACAGTCGGTCCAAAATTTGTCACAGTATCTTTAATCTCTATGCATCAACACCGGATTCGATTCAAACAGATGTTGCTCCTCACGGGCGATTACATCGTCTTCATCCTCTCGCTCGCCCTGACGCTCACGATCCGCTACGGCGCGGTTGAACCAACCGTCTGGCAGACGCATCTACAAACGCACCTGCCGCCGTTCGCGACGCTGGGCTTCGTCTGGATCCTCGCATTTTACATCGTCGGATTGTATGATCTTGCCCTCACGCGCGACAGCCTCAAATTCTTCCGCACGTACCTCGAGGGCATGCTCGTCAATCTTGGGATTGCGTTCGGATTTTTCTATCTCATCCCCATCTTCGGAATCGCGCCGCGCACGAACCTCGCCCTCTATTTCGCCTGCGCATTGCTCCTCGGATACGCCTGGCGCCTCACCTTTAATCGCGCCATTGCCCCGGTGCTCTTCCGAAATCGCGTGCTGTTTGTTGGATGCGGCAGCGACGCCGCAAAACTCCACGAGCTCCTCGAAAAAAGCGCGCTGGGCATTGAACTCGTCGCGGTCGCGGAAACGTCGCCCGGAACGCGGTTCGATAACGGCGCGATCACCTGGCATATCAATCTGGACGTCATTGACCAGATTCTACGTGAACGGAACGCGCATACGATCGTGCTCGGACATCGGCCGGATGAGATTCCCGGACTCCGCGACGCGCTCTACAAGACGCTCTTCACGCCCGTGACGCTCATTGACCGCGCATCGCTCGAAGAGGCCATAACGGGCCGCGTTCCGCTCGAATACGTTTCACAAACATGGTTTCTCGAGCATCTCCGCGAGAATGAAAAAGCGTGGTACGAAAGCGCCAAACGGATCGTGGATCTCGTCCTGGCCATACCGGTCTGGCTGTTCACGCTCGTGCTTCTTCCCTTCTTGGCGATTCTGGTCAAACTCTCCTCGCCCGGCCCGGTCTTCATCCGCCAGACGCGCGTCGGGAAACATGGCAAGACGTTCCTGCTCTACAAAATTCGATCAATGATCGCAAACGCGCCGGACGGAAGCGCGGAGATCGCTGGCGCGCCACAGTTCACGGTGGACGCAGCAACGGATCCGCGTCTCTTCCCGGTCGGAAAATTTCTCCGACAAACGCGCCTCGATGAGCTTCCGCAAATCTGGAACGTGCTGCGCGGAGATATGAGCATCGTGGGCCCGCGTCCCGAACGTCCGGAATTCGTTGCGCCTCTCATCGAACGGATGCCGTACTATACGCTCCGCCACCTCACGCGTCCTGGACTCACCGGATGGGCGCAGGTGCGCTTCCTCACGCCAACCGCGAATCTCGAAGACAACCTCAAAAAGCTCCAATATGACCTGTATTACATCAAGAACCGTTCCCTGCTCCTCGATGCGGCGATTTTCTTAAAAACGATTGGGATTGTACTGCGGAGACAGGGGACATAGTCAATAAAGAACATGACTGACGTGATGAACGATCAAACAATCTCGGTAGGCTCAATCCCCTCGTCGCGCAGGAGCTGACGAAAACCGTTCATGAACTCGACCTTTGGTTCCCAATCGAGTAATGCTTTTGTCCGCGTAATGTCGGCCTGTGAATGTGGAATATCTCCAGGCCGAGGATCAAAATAGATAACATCTCCACCAATGATCTTCACCACCGCATTGATCGTCGTTCGACCACCAGCCCCGACATTCAAGATCTCTCCGCTTCCGACTTTGAGTGAGGTCATCGCGGCGATGTTTGCCGCGACGACGTCTGAAACATGCGTAAAATCACGAGTTTGTTCTCCGTCGCCATAGATGGTCAGGGGTGTGCCTTCTTTTTTTTGTCGAAGCAAAAGGATGAATACGGGAACGTAGGCACCCATGTCATTCATCCGCGGACCATATACATTAAAATATCGGAGTGAGACCGTTTCGAGTCCATAATGTTGCGCGAATTGCTGGGCGAATTTTTCGCTCATGTGTTTCTGAAGCGCGTAGAGACTCAACGGATTCGGTTCCATCTCCGGACGCTGTGGTAATTCCGGCTGGATGCCATACGCAGATGAAGAGGCGGAGTACACGACGCGTTTCACACCCGCATCACGCGATGCAACAAGGATATTCAAGGTGCCGATCACGTTGACATGGGTTGATTCAATTGGATGTGCAATGGAAAATTGAACGCTCGGCTTCGCGCCCATATGGAAGACTCCATCAACTCCTTCAAACGCGGGACGGATCGCCTCAAGGTTGGTAAAATCAACAGGAAAGACCTCTGCACCTTGCCTAATATTTTCGTATTTGCCCGTCGTAAAATTATCAATGATGCGGACGTGATGGCCATCACCAAGCAATCGTTCGACAAGATGACTACCGATGAATCCTGCGCCGCCCGTAACGAGATAGTGCATAGAAGTTAGCTTCTAGCTTC
>CAYIQM010000024.1:0-4987 GCA_964365615.1 uncultured Gammaproteobacteria bacterium
TAAAAAAAATCAGGGCGGCCGAGTCGAGTGTTGACCCAGCCGCCCCTACGTTTGAACGAGAGATTTCCTCCTTCTTCGCCTAGTTGGCGATTGCGTCCGATGACGCTGCCCGCTGCGGCCTAGGCGGGATGATCGTGATGGGCTTGAATGGCTCGCGCCTCGTGCTCGAGAGCGCGTGGAGCGCGTCCTGGAGGATGTGCTTCGCCTCGAGGAGGTTAGTGCCTTCCCGCTTGAGGACGTTGAGCCCCTGCCAGAGGCGGGCCGCCACGTGCTCCGTTCCGCGAATCTTGGGGTCTGATCCCAAAAGGACGCAGACGGAGTCATCGATACGCGGTCGTTTCATTTCCAGCATGATCGCGAGAAGCTCGACGGCGTCCCTGATGAAGTGGGTGTGGTCCATCTTGCGATGTCCCCACATGGGCCATGCGAGCGCGCAACCAACTTGCGTCGCGAAGTTATCCTCCCAGTACTGCTTGCAAGTAGGGAAGTCGTTCGTCGTTACGAGGACGACGAGACTTGGCCGTATTGCTGACTTGTTCGAGATGAGCAACCTCTGAACTGCTGCTGGCAGGTGCTCGGCATCGTCGAAGACGAAGACGCGCGCATCGGTCGTGAAGAGCTCACTGGTCTCGTGGGTCTTTGCCGACGAGACGCCCACCCCGTCTTCTACCTTCAGGAGCTGTGCAGCAAGGACGCGCACGAACGCGTCTACTTCCATGCAGAGATTCGGCCCCCGATTCAGCATGACGATGGGTAGCCGACCCTTAGCCGTCGCCTGCCTGTAGCGAGCAGCGGCTTGCGATCCGAGATCCCGCATGCACTGGCTCCTGCCGTGGAGCGAGACGGGAACAGTGAGTACTGCCGGCGGAAAGAGCAAAACGTTCATGTGACCTCTGTAGAGGTTGATTGTCCACTGCGACTAGACGATTTCGCAACGTTGCGAAAACGACTGGTGGAGAATACAAGATCATTTGACAGCTGTCAAGAGGCCTGTTAGACTTGACAACGTACGACTCGTTCTGGATGAACGGGTTTATTTATTACAGAGGCAGTAGGCGGTAGGCTGGTAGGTGGTAGCGAATGCGTATTCCCATCCTATATCTACTATCTACAGCCTACAGCCTACCGCCTACAGCTTACCGCCTACAGCCTACCGCCTACAGCCTACTTTCCTAACCTATGGCCTCACCCATCTCTCAAGCCATGCGGCAAATATGCGAGGAGAAAAATATCTCCTACGAGTCCGTTCTCGAGACGGTCGAAGCGGCTCTCGCAGCCGCATTCCGCAAAGACTTCGGCAACAAAAATCAGAACATCAAGATCCAGTTCGATCCAGAAACGTATGACGGCGGCACGCGCGGCATCCGCGTGTTTGACGTGAAGCAAGTCGTCCTGGACATGGAATTGCCAGAGGATTATTTCGAGCGGTTCGAAGAGGCGAATGCGATGAAGAAAGATGTAGGGGCGACGCATGCGTCGCCCGTACCGAATCCGACGTCGCCCGTCGCAACGAGCACCGTGTCAGAAGCGACCAGCGACGCCCGACCAGCGACGAGCGAACCCGATGAGGAATTCGCATTCAATCAAAAAACGATGATCATGCTTTCCGATGCGCGCGATTTGAAGCCGGATGCGCAAGTCGGCGACGAAATTCGCGTCGAGCTGAATGTCCCGGCCGCGTTCGGGCGCATGGCCGCGCAGACCGCAAAGCAGGTCATCATGCAAAAGCTCCGCGAAGCGGAACGCAGCGTCATTTTCAACGATTTCAAAGACCGTGAGGGCGAGCTCATGAATGTAACGATCCAGCGTCGCGAGGGCCGCATCGTGCTCATTGATCTTGGCCGCGCGTCCGGCATTCTTCTTCCGGAAGATCAGATCGAAGTCGAGCGGTACTATCCGGGTTCCCGGTTCAAGATGATCTTGCGCGAGGTCGTGATGACGCCGAAGGGCCCCGAAATCCGGCTCTCGCGTTCGAGTCCGGGGCTCATCGCCGCGATTTTCGCGCAAGAAATTCCGGAAGTCGCAAACGGCATTGTCGAGCTCAAGCATATTGCACGCGAGTCCGGATCGCGGACAAAAGTCGCGGTCATGGCGAATGATGACGCGATTGATCCCATCGGGTCTTGCATCGGACAACGCGGCACGCGCATTCAAACCATTCTTCGCGAACTCGGCGGAGAAAAGGTAGACGTGATTCAGTGGTCGCCGGACGACGCGGAGTACATCGCGGCCGCGCTTTCGCCCGCCAAAGTCGAGCGCGTGGAGCTTGATCGCGCGGCACGCTTCGCGACGGTCAAGGTTCCGGCGGATCAGCTTTCGCTCGCGATCGGGAAAGGCGGGCAGAACGTCCGGCTCGCGGCAAAGCTCACCGGATGGAAGATCACGATCGCGGAAGAAAGCGGACGTATCGCCGCAGATTCCGACGTCGGCGAGATCCAGACGGAACCCCCGGCAGAGCTGGAACACCCCGAAACCGCAGCCGAAGCAGACGCAAAAGAAGCTGTGTAGTTCCTCCTATCGTCTACTGTCTATATCGTCTACCGTCTGCCCTATGACCTCTCTCTTTACCACGTTCATTTTTCAGCCGATCTTGAATCTTCTCATTTGGCTCTACAATGTCTTGCCGGGGAACGACATGGGGCTTGCCATCATCGCGCTTACGATCATCGTAAAAGTCGCGCTCTATCCGTTTACCGCGGCGCAGATCAAGCAACAGCGAGCACTCCAGGACGTTCAACCGAAAATTGACGAAATCCGCTCGCGACGCAAAGACGACAAAGAGGGTCAGGCAAAGGAGCTCATGGAGCTCTACAAGAAGGAAAAGGTCAACCCAGCCTCGTCGTGTTTGCCACTTTTGATCCAGCTCCCGATTTTTATCGGCCTCTTTCACGCGCTGAGCGACGGACTTGCATCAAAGTCGCTGAATCTCCTTTACCCGTTTGTTGCGAATCCGGGAACCATCAATAATTTTATGTTCGGAGTGGTGGATCTTTCAAAACCGAATGTCGTTCTCGCGGTGCTTTCTGGCGCGGCGCAATTTTGGCAGTCGTGGCAGATGTTCCGGAAGCCCTCCCCAGCCACGCCGCCGCCCGCAGAAGTTCAGGGCTCCTCCGGCGCGAAGGACGAGGGCATGGCGGCCATGATGAACAAACAGATGATGTATGTCATGCCTGTCGTGACCGTCTTCATTGGATTGTCGTTCCCCGGTGGACTTGCGTTATACTGGCTTGTCATGACATTACTCATGGTGGCGCAGCAGGCCATTTTCTTGAAAAAACCAGTTCCTCCGAAGCCCTCCCCGATGCTCACTTCGTAAGTCTCCTATGCGCGTCAACTCTAAACGTCTTGCCCGGGCCATGGTCCGAACCGTGTCTGGCGTTCAGGTGGGGAAGCTTGCGAGCATTGATTTGGACGGGGAATCTGGAAAGCTCATCGCGATCCGCGTGGCACCGCGTGGGGTCGTCTCAGGCCTCCTCTCCGAAGAACTCGTGATCGCATGGCAATACGTTGTTTCGATGGACGAGGAGGAGATCATCGTTGAGGATGCGAGCGTCCATTCGTCCGCCAAACAGTTCGTATCGAACTTGAACGCAAGCTTCAAATCCATCCCATCCGGAACGCATCTAGAGCCTATCTCAAAAATCCATTCTGGCGCAAAAACGTCCAATTTCGGCTGCAACGACCTTCAGGATTCGTCGAAATACCATTCGGTATTCCTCCTCATCCTTCAGGCATTTCGCTCGAAATTGATCCATTTTTGCCTCAAAAGCGATTTTTGAGATAGGCTCTCAAGGAATCATGACCCACGCGGCTTCGTCTGCACTGCTCCGTACGCTTGTCTGGTACGAGACGATCGGATATGCGCCGACACGCACGGAATTATTGATGACGATGGAAGTTGGGGCAGGGGACAGGTTACAGGGGACAGGTTACAGGGGACAGAGTTTTCTTGCGGAGCTTCTTGCCGCGGGAATACTTTCTGAACACATGGGGCGGATTGGATTTTCTGAATCCCTCGACGGAATTGTGACGATGATCCGCGCACGCGATGCGTTGCAACCGCGAAAACGCCGACGGGCAACTCGTGTTGCGTATTGGCTCTCACGACTGCCGTGTGTTCGGTTCGTCGCACTTGCAAACACGACGGCACTCGGGGTCGCCCGCAACGAAGGTGATTTGGATTTTTTTGTCGTCGCCCGCGCGGGAACCATCTGGACGACGCGGCTCATCGGCGGGTTGCCGTTCCGTCTCCTCGGCATGACGCCGTCATCCGATGCGGCAACTGATCGCGATGCCATTTGTCTCTCGTATTTCGTAACGGATGATGCGCTCGATCTCTCGTCGCATCAACTGCAAGACGATGATCCGTATTTCCGTTATTGGTTTCTATCGCTTCTTCCGCTTGCCGACGACGGCGTCTCGCGTGAGTTCTGGGAGGCAAATGCAACGATTCGTGAGCGACATCCGTTTGCGCGGAAATGGATTGCGCCGCCGGATTTGTGCGTAGATAAGAGAGAGCAGATGGCAGTTAGCAGATGGCAGATAGGTTCTAAAAAGACCTATCTACTATCTACGATCTACGATCTACTATCTGTATCTTTCTTCGAACCCACTGCTCGTTTTCTGCAAAAGCATTGGTTTCCCCCGACGATTCGCAATCGTATGAATCGCGATACAACCGTCATGGCGAACGATCAGACGCTCAAATTTCACGTGACGGATCGGCGGGCAACCTATCGAGAACAATATGAAGTCTCCTGCGGAAAAAGAGGAATCGAGCCATACGCACAGAGCAATGAACAGAGTTTTTGAAATTTTTTGGCGCCTCGCGATCATCACGCTTCCGTGGCAGACGCGATGGTTTTCCGATGCCTCACTCGCGGGGTGGCCGTGGGAACAGGGGCGTGTGAGCGTGTATCTCTCGTGGATATTTATCATCGCGACGATTGTCATCGGATGGGTTGGGAAAAAGGTTACAGGGTACAGG
>CAYIQM010000024.1:5087-11123 GCA_964365615.1 uncultured Gammaproteobacteria bacterium
TATCATCGCGACGATTGTCATCGGATGGGTTGGGAAAAAGGTTACAGGGTACAGGTTACAGGTTACAGGGAACAGGGAGCTTCGATCTTACGCACTTTTTATTCTCATCTTCCTCTCGTTTTTTACGACCGCATCGCGAGTTGCAACTGCGCAATGGTGGATTCAGGTTCTTCTTCTCACCGTATTCGCGTGGACGCTCATCCGCGCGAACGTCACGTCGCGCGAGATCGGAACATGGTTCATCCTCTCACTTCTGCCGCATGTTGCGCTTGGTTTTTGGCAGTTTGCTGCGCAAAATGTCTATGCGATACAATGGCTCGGCATTTCTGCGCAGGATCCGCGGTCGCTTGGCGTGTCGGTGGTCGAGTTCGCAGATCAACGTTTGCTCCGTATGTACGGCGGGTTTCCACATCCCAATATTTTCGGCGGATGGGCAGCTCTTGGGCTGATCCTCTCCTTGAGACAAGCTCTGTTCGCCGAGTCAAAGCGACGAGCACTCTGTGCGACCGTTTCTTCATCCGCTATCGCGATTGCGTTACTGCTGACGTATTCGCGTAGCGCATGGATTGCGGCGGTGATTGGCATTGTCGTTCTCGTCGTTTTTCATCTTCGATCTAAAACCGTCTCGCAATTTTTCATCGTTGCGTTTGCCGCGACAATTCTCGTCACGGCCATCGTCGGATTTTCGCAACGCGAGGCTCTGTTCGCGCGTATTCACCCGACGGGCCGGCTCGAGGTGAAATCCATTGACGCGCATGCGCAGAGTCTGCGCGACGGTTGGAAGCTTTTTCGTTTGCATCCACTCTTCGGCGTCGGACCGAACGCGGAGCTTGTCGCAGAGAACACGAGAACACGAAAACACGAGAACACGAAAACACGAGAACCCATCGAGCCTCCACACAATGCGTATCTCCTCGCGCTCGTGGATCTTGGGATTGTTGGTATGCTCCTATTTGTCTGGATTGTAGCCAGCATCTGGCAGCTTTCAGCTCGTGGTCGAAGCCTAAAACCTATCTACTATCTACTATCTACGAACTCCCATTTCTTATTTTTCGTCGCCGTCCTCTCCATCTATGACCACTATCTGTGGTCATACTGGAGCGGACAGGCACTCGTTCTCCTCACGATCCTCGTCGCGTGGTCGCCACAAAAACAACCGCCGGAGGAAGATTCCATGGCATAAATTTCATCTTGACCGAGTCAAACCGCTGGACGAGTTCCGCGTACGATCTGATGGAATATTGGAACATGATCAATGAACCTCCGGGTGCGAGCCGTGCGTGGATGAGATTGAGCAGACGGTTGTGTTTGTCCGTCCCCATCGCGCCGAATGGCACGCCGGAGAGTATGTACTCGTATGTGCGAGGTTCCGTTTGGAGAAAGAGTTCCGCATCGTTCCAGATGACGGTCGCTTTGGAAAAGCGCTCTCGACAATGCGATGCGAATTGTTCGTCGAGCTCGACGAGCGTGAGCTGGCTTTCGGATGCAAGGCGCATCACGATGTGGTCCGTGATCGCCCCGGTTCCCGGTCCAATTTCGAGCACCGACGCGTCGCGAGGCAGCGTTTCGGTCATGAGTTCACCAAGAAACGATGAGCTCGGCGCGATGGCTCCAATTTCGCGAGGCGCTTTGAGGAGCTTCCCAATCCACGGGGTCATACAGGGGAGGATAGATCGGGCTTGACAGGCTGTCCATCTTTTGGCACAGTAAGCCAACCGTCGTTTAGCACTCGAGTCGCTTGAATGCTACTGCGATGCGTTTTTATCTTATCATTAAGCCATTTTTCACCACTCATCTATGCAGCTTCGTCCTCTCGGCGACCGGATCATCGTGAAGCCGGTTGCCAAAGAAGAGATGACCAAAACCGGCATCATCTTGCCGGATACGGTTGATAAGGAGCGTCCGGAACAAGGCACGGTCATCGCCATCGGTCCGGGACGACTTCTTGAAAACGGTTCGCGTGCCCCAATGTCCGTTCGGATCGGAGAGAAGATCGTCTTTAAGAAATATTCGCCTGACGAGGTGAAGGTGGATGGCGAGGAATATCTCGTGATCTCGGAGACAGACGTCATGGCAGTTATTGAGTAAATAAGCCGTAGGCGAGTAGCCAGTAGGCCAGTAGTTTCCGCCTACCAGCCTACCCGCCTACCTCCTAATGTACAATTTCCCACTATGTCCAAACAACTCAAATTCGACGAACAGGCTCGGCAAGCCTTAAAGCGAGGTGTGGATCAGCTCGCAGCCGCGGTGCGCGTGACGCTCGGCCCCAAAGGCCGGAACGTTGTGATTGATAAGGGCTATGGCGCGCCAACGATCACAAAAGACGGCGTGACCGTCGCAAAGGAAATTGATCTCGAAGACAAGTACGAAAATATCGGAGCCTCTCTTGTGAAAGAGGCGGCCTCGAAAACGAATGACGTCGCGGGCGACGGAACGACAACCGCAACTGTGCTTGCGCAAGCGATGATCGCCGAGGGCTTGAAGCACATCACAGCCGGCGCAAATCCGCTTGCCGTAAAGCGCGGCATTGAAAAGGGCGTCGAACAGATCGTGAAAAACCTGAAAGAGAATATCTCGAAACCCGTGACGGGCGATGGGATCGAACAGGTCGCGTCTATCGCCGCGAATGACGACGAGATCGGCAAGATGATCGCCGAAGCGATGAAAAAAATGGGGCAAGACGGCGTGATCACGGTTGAAGAATCGCAAACCTTTGGCATTGAAACCGAAGTCGTGCCGGGGATGCGCATTGACAAGGGGTACTCGTCTCCGTATATGGTCACGAACGCGGAACGCATGGAAGCCGAGTACACGGATCCATACATCCTTGTCACGGACAAGAAAATTTCATCCATTCAGGATATTCTGCCGATCCTTGAAAAGGTCGTGCAGACGGGAAAAAAGGAGATCGTGATCCTTGCGGATGACATTGATGGTGAAGCGCTCGCGACGCTGGTCGTGAACAAGTTACGCGGGACGTTCCACGCGCTCGCGGTGAAGGCGCCGGGATTCGGCGACCGCCGCAAAGAGATGTTGCAAGATATCGCGGCCGTGACGGGTGCGACGTTCGTGAGCGAAGAGGTCGGACGGAAGCTCGATTCCGTGACGCTTGCTGATCTCGGTTCCGCGCACAAAGTCGTCGCGACGAAAGAGCATACGACGTTCGTCGAAGGCAAAGGGGATGCGGAAGCGATCAAGTCACGTATCGCGCAAATTAAGAAGCAGATCGAAACGACGGACTCGGAATTTGATCGCGAAAAATTGACCGAGCGACTCGCAAAGCTCGCGGGAGGCGTTGGCGTCATCAAAGTCGGCGCGGCGACTGAAGTTGAAATGAAAGAAAAAAAGCATCGTATCGAAGACGCGGTCGCGGCCACGAAAGCGGCCGTCGAAGAGGGGATCGTGCCCGGCGGCGGCGTTGCGCTCATCCGCGCGTTGGGATCGCTCGATGTGGTCGAGGTTGATGGCGAAGAGAAACTCGGCCTGGCGATCCTCAAAAAAGCACTCGAAGAGCCGCTGAAAGCGATCGCGCAAAATGCAGGCACGGACGGATCGGTCGTCGTCGAGGAAGTGAAGAAGCGCACCGGGAACGAGGGGTATAACGCGCTTCTGAACCGCTTTGAAGATCTTGTGCAAGCAGGGATCGTGGATCCGACAAAGGTGACGCGCACGGCGCTTCAGAATGCGGCCTCCATCGCGGCGATGTTTCTCACGACGGAATGCGTGATTACCGATCTCCCGAAGAAAGAAGAGCCGGCGGGCGGTCACGGACATGGTGGAGGGATGGGAATGGATTATTAACGTCACAGTGCACAGTGCACAGAGGACAGTCATACGTCTATACAGTCTAAAGTCTATAAAGTTGAAAGTCGGAGTAGAAGGGGCGGACCGAGGTGTCTGCCCGCATGAAATCCAATAGTGGCGAGCCGGCGGCTCGCCACTATTGTTTTTTTCGCATCGTTCTGTACGATAGACAAAATACGATATACGATATACGGACGACAAATATATATGCCAGCAGAACGAAAAATGCCGAGTCCAAAGGTTGCACAGGTTGAAGCGCAGGCGATTATTCCGCAGAGAAAAGTCGAGACCTCTGACATCTTGAAACGCATCGAAGCGACGTTCGTGAAGCATGGCGTCGTGGACATGGATTTTCGGACACTCCTCGTGTTCCGTCAGATGGCGCCTGCGGAACGGGCCGAATACGCATGGAGCTTGTATCGCGATGCGTTAGCAGATGTTTCAGCGGAACGGGCCGAATACGCATGGAGCTTGTATCGCGATGCGTTAGCAGATGTTTCAGGTGAGCAGATCAAGGCGAAAGAAGGAAAAATGAGTGAAGAAGGGAAAACGAAACTCGCCTTGTCCAAGTCGTTGCTCCGCGATTCGGAGGTGCGCGCCGTGTTCGATGCCGCAGTGGGACGCCATATCGCGGAGCGTGAAATTCGGAACGGTTCATACAAAGAATATCGCGAGCAACGACGTCGCATCAAAAACGCCGAACGCATGTTTGACGAAGCCGCGCGCCACATTTTTTCCGCTCGCGATGCAGGCCAATCTAAGCCGCTAAACCAGACCATGTTTCAGCAGGCGAAATTAACTCTTGAAGCGGAACGTGAGAGTCTTGAAACGTCTCTCGAAACATTCCCGCACTTATCCGCTCGCGTCTCATGGGAACGGCTACGCAAGCATCAAACCGAATTGGCAGAGACGAAGTTTTGTTGGTTCGACTCCCGGCGTAAAATTCTCGAACAGATTGAAGCTGCGGCTCTTGAAACCCAAGGACGCCCCATTCTCCTCGAAGGCGAATCTGGCACAGGCAAAACCTCACTCGTGGCAGTGGCGGCAAAAAACCTTACCGGCCTCATGCCGTTTAAGGGTCCGCTGGGTGAACACGTGCGCCTGCAAGACGCGCTCCTCTCTCGCGAAATCGAGGGCGGCGCGTCGTTCATTGGCTATGGCGCCCTGACACAAGCCATGTCAGGCAAAGCATCATCTCGCGACCAAGAGCCGAAACACCAAGGCGGTGTGTACGTGCAAGATGAATTAAACGCTCTTGAGTCAGATGCCCAATTTGCCATTGTGAAGGCCGCGAGTGGAGTCATGCCAGGACAACCCTACCAGCTTCCATTCGTGGGCCATGTTGAAGTTCAGCCGAATTTTCTTTTTATTGCCATGCAAAATAAGGCGAGCCCTAAATATCCGCGGCATAAAACCGATGTGGCGGTGCGACGCGAGTTTGCGAAAACGATCCAAGTTCCGTATCTGGAACAGACCGCGGATAATCCCGAGCTGTTTGAACTCTTCCTGGTCTCGCTTATGGATAGCAATGGGCGCATGCGCATGGCGCGATCAGATCTGGAGCCCCCATTCAAAAAAGACACGAAAGACCCTTCGCAAGAAGCCGGCGTAGACAAGGGCGATGGGCGTATAGAACGCCAATTACTGGACGCGCCAAAACAAGGCGGTGCCTTGTGGCGTTTTGCCCAAGCCATAGATCAGCTCTACAAGAGTTTTAGCGGTCCGCCGGCAAAAACCGTTTTGTCCGATCGTGGCGACGCGCAATATCTGCGTTCGTTCGTGCGTGATCCCGGGATCTATTCTGGTTGGCTGCAAAGCTACCGCGACACGGGCGAGCGCAAGCCCCTCAATGAGTTTTTGAATGTGAGAATACAAGATTTGCTTGCAACATCCGGTCTGACCGATGATGATGCCAAGATCGTCCGTGACATTTTTAAACATTATGGGTTTATTGCCGTCTCGCAGAGAGGAACGTCGGCGCAAGAAAAGGCCGCTCCGGCAATGGCGATTCTGACGCCTGAAGCCATTGGTCGCCTCTCTCCACGCGTCAAATTCCTGGCCAAAGAGGGGTATACCAAGATCGAAAGCGGTACCGTCGTGATTGATGGACAACCTGTCACCTATTCCACGCGCGATCTGCCTTCTGCTCTCATAGAGAAGCCGCGTAAAGAGCCGACATCAGGCCTTTTGTTTTCGGTGATTGGCAGACACCCCGACGGCCGTCTTGTGTTG
>CAYIQM010000025.1:0-10737 GCA_964365615.1 uncultured Gammaproteobacteria bacterium
CGTTTGTGGGATGGGAGCGAGGTCGCATGGGGTCCGGAACGCGAATTTACGTTTGTTTTTCACGATGCAAAGACATTTCAAACACTCTTACGTTCGCAAGATCCCGCCCTCTTTGGAGTGGCGTATGTGGAAAATCGAATTGATATCGAAGGCGATCTCTATGCGGCGATCGTGCTCGGGAGGTATCTTCGTTCCATACAGCTCAATCTCGGTGAAAAGTTCCGTGTGGCTTTGCGCCTCGGCCTTCCGACGAAGCACCACACGCGCGAAAAAGACACGCGTGACGTCCAAGCGCATTATGACCTGTCCAACGATTTTTATCGCCTCTTCCTCGATGCGAATCTCATCTACTCCTGCGCGTATTTCGCATCCACGGATCAATCTCTCGAAGCCGCGCAAGAACGAAAGCTTGATCTTATTTGCCGCAAACTTCGTCTGAAGCCGGGTGAGACATTTCTCGACGTCGGATGCGGATGGGGCGCGTTGATTCTCTGGGCCGCAACGCACTATGGCGTTCACGCTCATGGCATCACGCTGTCACAGAACCAACTCGAACTTGCGCGCGCGCGGATCCGCAACGCCGGACTCGAAGACCGCGTCACGGTTGAGCTTCGCCATTATCTCGACCTTCCGAACGGGACGACGTACGACAAAATTGCATCCATCGGCATGATCGAGCACGTTGGAATCAAATCATATCCGTCCTATTTCAGCGCGCTGTATCGCGTGCTGGCCCCCGGAGGTCTCCTCTTGAATCATGGCATCACCGTCAAACAACGCGATGCGAAGCGCACGGGCGGGGAATTCATCCTCACCTACGTGTTTCCCGGCGCGGAACTTGATACGCTTTCGCATACGCTTGAAGAGACGGAAGCGGCGGGGTTCGAAGTGATTGACGTTGAAGATATGCGTCCGCATTATGCGCTGACGCTTCGCGAATGGATGCGACGTTTTTTAACGAACGAAGCGAAGGCCGCCGTGCTGGTTCCAGAACGGATCCTCCGCATTTGGCGCCTCTATCTTCCATCTTGCGCGCTTGGGTTTGAAGAAGGGATCATCGGCATCTATCAAACCCTCACGGCGAAAAATGACGAAGACGGATGCTCGCTTGCGCCGCTTACCAGAGAAGACCTCTTTTTGACCGGACTGGGCGGAGGTGCGAAGCAATCGTGAGCGCGAGCGCGACAATCGCAAGATTTTTGATGATGTACTGGCCTTCAAGCGTCGGGATGAGTATGCCACGCCATGTGAGAGCGGGCAGGAAGACGAGCGGCAACGCCGTGACGATGAGATGAGGGAGAAGGAGCAACATCACAAGCCGCTCCATACGCGGAATGAGAAAGAGGATGCCGATTGCTATTTCGTAGAGACCGAGGCACACGATGAAGATCTCGAATGAAAGAAAAGGGATCGTCCGCTGTAGAAGCTCCGCGACCATCGGACTCGCGGGGCTTGCGCCGATGAGTTTCAGCGCGCCGAACCAAAAATAGATGATGAAGATCGCGCCGCGTGCAAGCGGCATTTGGATGCGCCGAATTTTTGCGATGAGCGAGCGATCAAACACGCGAATCAGTCGGTTCATACGCAGGTATGATAACGCACTCTCTCCTCTTATTTCAACTCACCCTCTCGATCCCCCTCTCTTGAATCAAGAGAGGGGGAGTTTGGATAAAAAAATAAGGGACAGAGTGTCCCGCGGATGTGGGGGACGAGCTGTCCCTGAGAAGAAGAAAGAAAGGTGCTAATGAGAAGGAGCGATGAGGATTGCGGGCTGGCCCACGGTGGAGGAGTTCCTCTTCCGCGGGCCGCCCTCGGTCTGTGTGCGATCGCGTTGCCCGGAGGGGGCTACGCGACGTCGGTGCTCGCGCCGCCCTTGGCCTTGGTGATGCCGGGGTACTTCATGTTGTCGCCGTCGCCCCTCTTCTTGATGGGCTTGTCGACGAGCTTTCCGGCGGTCGGTGCGATGGGTGGGATGTCGTGCGCTCCTCCTGTGAACTTCGTGCCGGTGGTTCCCGTCTGGGTCATGGTGTCTCCTGTCGCTGTGGACAGCTCGCGCCGTCCTTTTACTGCATTCACTGCAGCCCTCCGCTTTTCGCACCGTGCGAGAACGGAAGACACGAAAATAGTATATACTACATCGGTAAATCCTGTCAAGAGGTCCATGATATGCAAAACCGTTATCCCCTGCTCCCCCTTATTTTATTCTCTTTTATTGCGGTTTTTGGCGCTGGTTGTGTGAAAAAAGCCGAAACGCCAAAACAGCCCCCTACGGCTCCAAAATCCGAAAATCCGTCAGTCGTCGTGTTCCAGAGGACGGAACAGCCGAATCCAACGATCAACGCAGAGCTGGAACGGGTGTTGAAAAATTTTCGCGCCGCAAAATCGTTTCGTCTCAAATTTGCTCGGCAAACGGACAAAGGGTCGCTTACGGCAAACCTTGACTTCCAAAAACCAAAACGGTTTCGCGGCACGATCCGCATCCAAAATCTTCCCGCAACGGAATTGATCCTCGTGGATCAAGCGTTGTACCTTCGCCCGGGCGGTGCATCGTGGGTGAACCTCACGGGAACGGAGGCGGCGCGAACTTTGAGCGAATCTCTGAATACCGTGTTGAGCGGCGAAAAGAGTCTTGACGCTGTTCTTGTTGAGCCGACGGCCTATGTGAGGAAAGATCGCGATCCTGACCGCGCCTGCGATCGGTACAAGACGACGAGCAGAGGAGCGGATGGGTCCGTTGCCGCGCTCGATATCTGCGCGAAAAATGGATTGCCGTCTTACGTTCAAATTACGACGGACAACGGGCCGTTTCTGTTGGAATACTACGATTACAATGCGTTATTTTTGATTGAAAAGCCGTTGTAGATCAGACGTTTCTTGACAATTAGCACTCAAGGTAGTAGACTGCTAACTGAAGTATGCTTCCGCAAAATTTCACTACAAAATCACAAGAAGCGATCCAGCTCGCCCACGCGCTCGCGACGGAAAACGGCCAACAGGCACTCGAGCCCATCCATCTGTTCGCGGCGTTGCTTCAGCAGGAGGGCAGCGTGGTTCCCTCTGTACTGAACAAAATGCAAGTTGATGTTTTGGCATTGAAAGGCGATGTGGCGGATGTGCTCTCGCATGCGCCGAAAATCGAAGCGTTGGGCGGAGGCATCGGACAAATCTATCTCTCGCAAGACCTCTCGCGCGTCTTTACGGGCGCGGAAAAGATCGCGAAATTTTTTAAGGACGAATACATCTCGACGGAACATCTGTTGCTTGCCATCTGTGACGGTCACGAGATCGTGGCAGAGCTTCTTCATCGCTACGGGATTGTAACGGATGCGGTTTTGAAGGCGTTGAAAGACGTGCGCGGCAACGCGAAAGTGGATTCCGCGGAGCCCGAACAAAAATATCAGGCGCTCGAGAAGTACGCAAAAAATCTCACCGAGCTCGCGCGGGAAGAGAAACTCGATCCGGTGATTGGACGCGACAACGAAATTCGCCGTCTCATGCAGGTGCTCACGCGTCGCAAGAAAAACAACCCCGTGTTGATCGGTGAAGCTGGCACGGGAAAGACGGCGATTGTCGAAGGGCTTGCGCAACGGATCGTCGCGGGCGACGTGCCTGAGTCGCTCAAGCAGCGCGAAATCGTCGCATTGGACGTCGGCTCGCTTGTGGCCGGCACAAAATTCCGCGGGGAGTTTGAAGAGCGCCTGAAAGCCGTTGTCAAGGAAGTTGAATCGTCAAATGGTCACATTCTTCTTTTTATTGATGAGCTTCATACGCTGGTCGGCGCGGGCGCATCCGGCGAGGGCGGGACCATGGACGCCTCGAATTTGTTGAAACCGGCACTTGCACGCGGCGAGTTGCGCGCCATTGGGGCGACGACGATCAAGGAATATCAGAAATACATCGAAAAAGACGCCGCGCTCGAGCGACGCTTTCAGCCCGTGTTTGTGGATGAGCCCTCGATTGAGGATACGATCGCAATCCTCCGCGGCATCAAAGACAAGTACGAGACGCATTTTGGGATCCGCATCGCGGACGGCGCGCTTATCGCCGCGGCAAAATTTTCCGCGCGGTACATTACGGATCGCCATCTTCCGGACAAGGCCGTTGATCTCATTGACGAAGCGGCGGCGGCGCTCAAGATGCAGGTCGAATCCATGCCGGATGATCTTGATCGTTTGAAGCGCGATGAAATGCGCTTGCAAATTGAAAAGCGCGCGCTTTCGAAAGAAGAAGATCCCGAGTCAAAAGAACGACTCGCCGTTCTCGAAAAACATCTCGCCGAGACGCAGGAACAGGTTCATGATCTCGATCTCGCGTGGCAATCTGAAAAAGATGTTTTGAGCGCGAACGCGGAACTCAAAAAACGGATCGAGAAATTGAAGAGCGAAGCCGAGATCGCGGAGCGTCAAGGGAATCTGGAAACCGTTTCTGAAATCCGCTATGGCAAGCTGCCGCAAATCCAAAATGAACTTTCACGCGGCGAGGCGAAGCTGAAACAGATTCAAGGCCAACGCGGGATGCTTCGCGATGCGGTCACAGAAGAAGACATCGCTCGTGTCGTCGCGCGCTGGACGGGCATTCCGGTTTCGCGCATGTTGCAAACGGAAACGCAAAAACTGGCGCGGCTGGAAGAAGAGTTGCACAAACGCGTGATCGGGCAAGACGAAGCCGTCACCGCCGTTGCAAACGCGTTGCGTCGGTCGCGCGCCGGACTTTCCGAAGAAAAGCGGCCGATTGGTTCGTTCCTCTTTTTGGGACCGACCGGGGTTGGCAAAACCGAGCTCGCAAAAGCGCTTGCGGAAACCATGTTTGACGATGAAGACGCGATCGTACGGCTCGACATGAGCGAATACGGCGAGCGGCACACCGTGGCGCGCATGATCGGTTCGCCGCCGGGCTATGTCGGGTATGAGGAAGGCGGGCAGCTCACGGAAAAAATCCGTCGCCGTCCCTACTCTGTCCTTCTTTTGGATGAGATTGAAAAAGCGCATCCGGACGTGTTTCATACGCTCCTTCAGGTGCTTGACGACGGTCGGCTCACGGACGGCAAGGGACGCACCGTCTCGTTTCAGAACACCATCATCATTCTGACATCGAATATCGGTTCGACGCAGATTCTTGAGTGGGGCACCCGTCGCGGAGAGATCGGATTCACCGACCACGCGGAGCAGAACAATAAACCGGAAGAACTGCGCGCGCAAATTCTTGAGATGCTTCGCGATCACTTCCGTCCGGAATTTTTGAATCGCATTGACGATACGATCATGTTTCAAACGCTCTCGCGGGACGATCTTGCAAAAATTGTGGATCTTCAGCTTGCGGACGTCGTCAAGCGTCTTCAGGAAAAGCGCATAACCGTCCAATTTACGGACAAGGCAAAAAAATTCCTCGCGGAAAAAGGATACGATCCGGCCTACGGCGCCCGTCCCTTGCGGCGGGTCATTCAGAATCTTGTGCTTGACGATCTTGCGTTGCAGCTTGTTCAAGAGAAAATCAAAGAGGGAGATACCGTCAAAGCGGATGTCCAAAAAGATCGAATCGTGCTCAAAGCGTCTTAGGGCTCATCCGCAAATAACTCCCCCATCTTTCGCCCACTGCATCTCTGACTACGGCCGCTACTCAATCGCAAAATCTCTCGCCGTACGTAACAGTACGCCTCAAGATCTTGCTCAATCGTAGCGACGTATTCAGAGCGCATTGAACGAAATCTGAGGAACTGATTTGCGGATGAGCCCTTAATGCCGTTCCGTGCGGGCTTGATGAATGACGTTGCGGATTTTTTTTCGTAGCTGTTTTTTACCGTGTCGCTTGAGTTCAACATGAATGCCATAGAATCGGCATGCGGCGGAAAGCCATGAGCCGGATTGGTGGAGCCATGTGTACCATTCCGGGTTTGTGACGAACATCCGACCGGTCGAGATCAATCCTTGCTCACGTAAAAAAATAAGCTTCAGGGCATCGCTTGCGAGCTTTCGTTTTTGCCCCGGTTTTGGACCCCCGCTCCCACCCTGGCAGATTTCGATGGCCTCTCGACTTTCGGGATGCCAACCATCCACTTCCGCGATTCCATCGTAATCATTGATCCGAAAATGCAACCGATGACCCTGCACAAACCCCGGAGGCAGGAGCGCCGCTTCGGAGTCGCGTAGAACGTCCGTGTTGGACATGCGTCAACGCTTGACGGACGTGAGGTGTTTGCTGATAGCTGTCCACTTTGAGAGGAGAAAGTCGCGGATCTCAGGCACTTCCGTTTTTGCGATCTCGCGCGTCTTTGCATAGTACGCAAGGACCTGATCAACGGCCTTTTCGTATTTTTCTTTCGTCAGATGCTCGACGTCGCCGAGCTCTGCCATGAGTTTCGCATGGAGTTTGTGTCCCTTCGTGAGATAGGTTTTTGTCAGCCGTTTCCCCTTGGGGCTTTTGAGGAACAGCGCCGCGGCAACTCCGAGCATTGTGCCGGCAACGAAGCCGACGCCGAGATGTGAAGAACGCTTATGTACCATAGTGTGTGTGAATCAGTGAACGAATTATATCCCTAAAGATAGCACAGGTACCATCTACAGGCCATTTCGTAGTATGTGAATCATTGCTCGTTTCCCCTCTTCGACGCCCGGCTGGTCATACGCGTTCACGCCATAGAGTTCACCGGCTATTCCCGTTGCGATCTGAAAAAACATGATCAACGCGCCGAGTGACGCTTCGTCTACGCGCGGGATAAACAGCGTGCCGTTCGGTCGTTTGAGTTTTGCGAGAGCGCTCGCCGTACCCGCGCGTTCGGCATGGATGATTTTTTCAAAAGACGTCCCTGCGAGAAAATCAAGTTTCTGCACAGCTCTGATCGTCCGTGGGACGGCGAGGCGCGTTGCAAAGCGTTCGACTTCGATGAACGTCACCACTTTGTCATCCGGCCCCTCCGTGTAGAGTTGGATCTGCGAATGTTGGTCTGTTGCTCCGAGAGCCGCGATCGGCGTCGGCCCGATCCCCTTTTTGCCAAGGCTTTCCGCCCAGAGTTGACGAACCCACGTCGTGAACACTCTCAATCGTTCGCTATATGGCATGAGGACATGGAGATTGCGATGATGATCAAGATGGTGCGCGACCAATGCCGCAGCGTAACGACACGCATCGTTTTTTGTCGCGGATTGTCGGAGGAATGTGTCACGAATCTGTCGCGCTCCTCGGAGCAAGGCACGGACGTCGAAACCGGCGCAACGCATCGGAAAAAGGCCGACATTCGTCAAAACGGAAAAACGGCCACTGACGTTTGTTGGAATCGAGAGCGTCGCATATCCTTCACGTCGCGCAAGCTCGCGGAGTGCGCCACCGTTCTCATCCGTGGTCGCGACAATATGCTCGGCGAATCTCTTTCCGATTTTTTTGCGCAGGATATCTCTCACGACGAAAAACGCAGCCATCGGTTCGAGCGTGTCGCCGGATTTTGAGATGACGTTGACGAGCGTGCGCTTCCAATCAAGCCGCTTGAGCGTCTCCGTCAATTCATCCGGATCCGTGTTGCCTCCGGCAAATTCAATGGGGTTATGGGAGTTCTTCAGGGCATGCCACAGTGCTCGCGCACCTACATCTGAACCGCCAATTCCGATCACGAGATAGGCGGTGAAACGTGTATCGTAGGGGCGACCCGATGCGGTTGTCCACGCTTTTTCATCCGGGCACCCGAGCCAGCCTTGACGCCCAGATTTCCAATCATCCAAAAGCGATTGTTTTGCTTTTGCCAGTCGCGTCTCAGAAATATCAAACGACCCCATATTGGAGGCGTCATAGCGGAGGAGTTTGGATCGCATGAAGAAAGCAAGTATACCACCACGCAACGGAAACAGCTCCTACGCTACAAACGCAGGAGCAGAGAGAGAAGAGAATTGAATGTTTCAAGCCGAGTGGCCGTTAGAAATCCAGGACGAGCGCGTCCGTGATCCAATCGCGGCTTGTGGAGCAGTTCACGGGAGAGTGTGGGACGGCTGCAACGTCAGACCAGATGAGGCCTGGTACGATCGCCGTGTCACTCAGGAAGAATGCAAACCCTCGATTGTCGCACGCGAGCGTGTCCGTGATGACGTCTTTCGATCGACGAAAGCTCGCATGGAGCGCCGGCTTTTCACCAAGCACGGATATGTCCGCTTGGAAGGTGAAGACAGCTCCCGAGCGCGGTCCGAACAGGTATTCATCGGTGAACGTCACAACGACGCTTGCCGGATGATCCAAGCAGGCTGTTTGCAGATTGCGTGACCCCGTAAGATCCTTCGTCAGTTCGACGATTTTGTGCTCGGGCGGACCTTCGTCCGAGTCGTCGAGCAGACGGAAATTGCAGAGCGTTGCGTCCGCGAGATCGAGGTTGAATGCGAACTGCTTGATCGCGATCTGACCAGACCGATGTGCCACCAAGTTCCATTCGAGGAGCGTGGATGCCCCGATGCGCAGTTCATCATGTGAGATGGAGGGGGCGAGGGTGATGCTCGGTTCGGACGCTCGGAGCACGTGGTGCGGCCGATCGTCTTTTCCGATGAAGCGGCTGTGCCTCCCGTCGAGTTCTTCGACGACCAAGAGCGTGGCCGTGATGGCGGAACCGCTTTCGGGTTCGATCCCGTTCCCCTGTCCCGCGCCGACGACTTTTTTCGTCACACCGCAGAGTCGGAGCGTGCGCGAGCTCCGTGGTTTGATTTGAACCCCCGCGTCCGGATACGAGAGAACGACGAGCCCGCTCTGATCCGGCGCCGCGACGCGATGGACCGTTGATTCGTCGTCCGTCCACTGCGCCGTGACGGTTTCGAAGGCGAACGCGGGCTGTGCCGAGATGACGAGGGTCGCGACACCCTCTACCTCATCGTTCGGGTTCACGATGTCGTATGTCGAAAGACAGGCATACTCGCGACCGTGGACGATGCGCGGCTCGTCGTGACGTGGCGGCCAGATTTCGAGCGACGTGGCGGATGGCGCAATTTCGCCAGGCGCGACGCTGATCGCGAGCGATCTCCCCCCTTCTGACTCGACGACGCACCCAGCTTGTGAAAGAGCGCAACCGCAGATGAAGCTGAACGGAATTCTGGACATCACCAACCAACCTTTTGCTGACGTGAACATGGCTCATTCTCCTTTGTGAGAGGCTGATTAAAAAGGCGATCTGCTTGTGCTTCGCCCAGAAAAATCCTCAACGTATGTTTAATACGTCTGCGGTTTTTCTGGGCTCCAGCATGTCGCATCTCATCCTTTTTAATCACCCTCTTATACCGCTGCTTTCAAATTCAAAAAATGTCAAGATCTCACATGTGGATAAAAAATTTTAACGGCCAAAATTTCGGCGCGGTCGTGAATGTCCACCGCCTTGATGTCGTTGTTTGGCAAGCGGCCATCCTCCGGGCGATTGTCTGCGCTGTCCGTGGAATGATTTTTGTCCATGAGACGCTTCATGCTCACTGCCCCACGCGTCGGGCTGGATCGCGCGATGTGGAGGCAATTCCGGCAGGCTTCGTCTCGCAAGAGATGCTCGAATGAGCCGTTCGATTGCGCGGACGTCTGCGGATTGGTCCGGCGTCGCGAAAGAAATCGCGCGGCCTTCGTGCCCCGCGCGTCCGGTCCGTCCGATCCGATGCACATAATCTTCCGCAGTGTCTGGCAGGTCAAAATTGATGACGACTTCAATCCCCTTCACGTCAATGCCGCGCGCCGCGATATCCGTCGCGACGAGCACACGATATTTTCCGGATTTGAATCCTTCCAGAGCCTCACGACGTTGGGCAAGTGACCGATTCGCATGGATCTCGGCCGCGGCATGGTTCATGCTTTTCACCGCGCGCATGATTTTTTTTGCGCCGTGTTTTGTTCGCGAAAAAACAAGGACGGTTCCGTGATATTCCGTAAGCAGTTTTTCGAGCAGACGCGTTTTGTCTTCTTTTCGGACAACAAACATTTCTTGGATGACCCGCTCCGCCGTTGCGCCGGAACGCGCGATCTCGACCCGCACCGGGAGTTTCATGTGTTTGGTCGCGATCGAAACGATGGCTTGCGGCATCGTCGCCGAGAAAAGCATGGTCTGACGATCTCGCGGCACGACCGCGAGAATTTTGTTGATCTGCGGCGCGAATCCCATGTCGAGCATGCGATCCGCTTCGTCGAGCACGAGGATCTTCACATCTGATAAATTTGCCGTCCGTTGTTCGAGGTGATCGAGCAGTCGTCCGGGCGTTGCGATGATGACGTGTGGATTTTTCCGCAAATGTTGAATTTGGATGTGCATGGATGCGCCGCCGATGAGCACCGCGGTCCGCAAGCCGATCGCATGTCCTATTTTTTGGAACACTTCATCCACTTGAATCGCCAGCTCGCGCGTTGGAAGAATGACCAATCCCCTGCCTTTCACTTGCGCGAGACGTTGAACCAAGGGAATGCCGAACGCAAGCGTTTTACCCGTACCGGTCTGAGCAATGCCAATGATATCTTTGCCTTCAATCGCGATAGGAATGCATGTGTGTTGGATTGGCGTCGGATTCGCGAATTTCATCCGATCGAGGATTTCGAGGAGTTTTGGCGCGATCCCGAGACCATAGAAGATGGGAGAGGTCGCCAGAGGATTTGATTTCATGCGAAGAGGATACAGGAAAGCGACGATTTCGTCCAATCCAGCTTGACGAATCGCATAGACGATCGTATCTTTCACGCACATACAAGAGAGTATTCCGGGGTCGTCTAATGGTAGCTCGCCCGAGGCGAGTGCGCCTCGGGCGCACT
>CAYIQM010000026.1:0-10659 GCA_964365615.1 uncultured Gammaproteobacteria bacterium
AGAAAATGACAAGTTGAAATTTGAACGACTGCAAAAGTGGTGTGAGGATGTGAACGATCGGCAAAGTCGGGTTGTCTACAGAGCCCTTTATATAAAACAGGAAGAATGGGAAAAGGATAAACTCAAAAACTTTGATGAAGTTATAAGGATTTTTGATAAAAAGTGATATGACTACCGCTCAAGCAGTACAAAGAGGTTCTGATGCGAGCGGCACCTTGTTTATCGTCGCGACGCCGATTGGCCATTTGAAAGATATCACACATCGAGCGGTTGAGACGCTCGCGGAATCGGATCTCATTGTCTGCGAAGATACCCGTGTCACGTCCAAACTGCTCGCCGCGTACAAGATCTCGAAACCGCTCTGGGCCGTGCACCAACATTCCGCATCAAAGCAGATCGCGCGCGTGATTGCGGAGCTTGCATGCGGAAAAAAAGTCGCATACGTTTCGGATGCGGGAACGCCCGGCGTAAACGATCCAGGCGGAAAACTCGTCGCGGCCGTATTCGACGCCGGCATCCCCGTCGAACCGATTCCAGGCCCCTCTGCGCTCACGGCAGCGATTTCCGTGTGCGGATTTCCGATGGACGAGTTCACCTATCACGGCTTTGCGCCGCATAAAAAGGGGAGAGCGACGTTTTTTCGATCCATTGCAGACGATCCTCGCCCATCTATCTTTTTCGAATCAACGCATCGTATTCAAAAGGCGATAAACGCCCTTGAAGCATCGCTTGATCCAAAACGTATGTTCTTCATCGGCCGTGAAATGACAAAGATGCACGAAACGCTGTATCGCGGTACAATCAGAGAAGTGAAACAGCGTCTCGGTGAAACCAGCCTGAAGGGAGAATTTGTCATCATTCTTGGACCAATATGATGCTCACGAACGTCATCCTCGTTGTCATCGTTCTCGGCTTCCTCGGCGCAGGATGGAAGGATGGATTTATCCATACGCTCGGGCGGCTCGTCGGCGCGGTTTTGGGGTTTCTCGCGGCACGAGCATGGTCCGGATATCTCGCGACGGTGCTTGGCGTGTTCATCCCGGTCGGATGGGCAAAGCTCGGTGGATTCCTTCTCATTTTTCTCGTCGCCACATGGGCCGTCGGTTTTGTGTTCAAACTCCTTGATGGCGCATATCGCATCCTTTCGATTCTCCCCTTTCTCAAATCTCTCAATTCCTTTCTCGGTGCGCTGCTCGGAATCGTGGAAGGCCTCATCCTTGTTGGCGGCGTCATCTATCTCGTCGTGACGTTCAATCTCATCCCGTGGCTTGCAACGCTTTTCTCGACATCGGTCGTTGCGACATGGGTTCTCACGACGTTCAATCTTCTCCTCGGCATCCTTCTGTGAAGCCATTCCTGATTGACACGCACTGCCATCTCCATTTTCCGGCGTACGATGCGGATCGCGACGCGGTCCTTGCGCGGATGCGGGCGAAAGACATCTGGGCGATCACCGTCGCTACTTCGATCCGCACGTCGGCGGATGGAATTGCGTTTGCCGAGAAGCACGATGACGTGTGGGCGACCGTCGGCTACCATCCCGAGCATCTGACGAGTTCCTATCATGACGCGTCGGAAGGACCGGTAGATGACTTTGATGCCGCGGCGATTAAACGTCTCGCGATGTCATCGTCTACAGTCGTCGCAATCGGGGAGACGGGATTGGATTTTTTACGGATTGATCCTCTTCCACCCCCTCAATTCCCCCTTCGTCATTGGACAGATACAGCAAAAAAACTTCAAGAAGATGCCCTGCGTCAACACATCGTCATTGCACACGAACTCGGCAAACCAATCGTGATCCATTGTCGAGATGCTTTTCAACGTCTCGCCGAGATTATTCAAGACGAACAGACCGCAGGCCGTCGCGTCGCAGGCGTGGTGCATTGCTTCACCGGATCATGGGAAGAAGCGAAACCGCTTCTCGATCTCGGGCTCCATCTCTCTTTCACGGGAATCATTACCTTTCCGCCGAAAAAATCCGACGACCCGAGACGTCACGTTCATCGCGTCATCGAGCAGATGCCGCTCGAACGTCTTCTCGTCGAGACGGACGCGCCGTGGCTTGCGCCCGTGCCGCATCGCGGAAAGCAGAATGAACCCACATATGTCGAATATGTGGCGCAATGTGTAGGGGCACGGCGCGGCGTGCCCATCCAGGAGATCGCACGTCAGACCACGGAGAATGCGATACAGCTTTTTCACATATACGGACACAACTTTTTTTGACAAAAAAGAGACCACAAAAAAAGAGACCACATTGACGTTTTCCCGTCCCGCGTGTACAATCCGCGCGTCGTTTTATGGCAGGATCAGATGTCCCGAAGCGCATTTCACAGCTTGCGGCTGTCAGCTTCGTCGTAGACGTGTTTATCTCGATCGCACTTCCGACGACCCTTTTCGCCTTAGGCGGACGGTCGTTGGACCGACGATGGGGCACACATCCGTGGATGACGGTCGTGGGATTTCTCCTCGCGATCTTCCTGTCCGGATTTCTTGTCTACCGGAAGGCGAAACGGTTTGCACACGAATTAAAATAAATGACTTGCGACGGTACGACTTTCAGACTTTCGACTCCACCCCATGTCCATCCCTATTGCCGCCGAACCCATTTTCTCGATCGGATCATTCCCGGTCACGAACGCCTATATCAATTCAACGATCCTCACGATCGGTTTTTTTCTGTTCGCATCATTCATGCGGTTCAAGGTGACGAAAATCCCCGGCAAACTCCAGAACGCCTTTGAGGCGCTTCTGGAATTTTTGTTCGGGTATTTCGATCAAGTGACAGGCGATCGCGAAAAATCAAAACGCTTTCTCCCCATCGTCGGTACGCTCTTTCTGTTTATTCTGCTTTCAAACTGGATGGGGCTTCTCCCGGGTACCGGCACGATCGGCGTGTGGCAGACGGTCCACGGCGAGATGGAACTCGTGCCGATGTTGCGGCCGGCCGCGAGCGATTTGAATCTCACGCTCGCCCTTGCCGTCCTTGCCGTCGTGGCCTCGCATCTCCTCGGCATGATGACGCTCGGATTTTTCGTTCATTGGAACAAGTTCATCCAGCTCGGGACGATTTGGAAGGCCGTTCGGTCGCAGAAACCCATGTCAATCCTCTTGTCGCTGATTGAATTCGTCGTCGGGTTCATCGAGCTCTTTTCCGAAGTCGCAAAGATGGTTTCGCTCTCGCTTCGGCTCTTCGGGAATATCTTTGCCGGCGAAGTGCTCATTGCCGTTCTCTCGTCACTCATCGCCTTCATCGTCCCGCTGCCGTTTATGGCACTCGAGCTCGTCGTGGGGGTCGTGCAGGCGGCGGTGTTCTCGATGCTGACGCTCGTGTATCTTTCGATACTGACGACGGCACCGCATGGTGCGCAGAAAGAACACGGCACACAACGGCTGGCAGTTGGCAGCTAGCAGCTAGGAGCTTTCCTAGCTACAAGCTGCCAGCTACGAGCTGGCAACAAGGTCATTCATTCTTAATCCGTCGAGGCGACGTTAAACCTTCAAACCGTATCGTCGACCGACACGAATCCTATGGACGCAGAATCCGTTAAACTTCTTACAAAGGGCGTAACAATGGCTATCGGCAGTATTGCGCCGGCGCTTGCCATCGGAAAAATCGTGTCACAAGCCATGGAATCCATCGGCCGCAATCCCGAGTCGTCGGACAAATTGTTCGTTCCGATGTTGCTTGGCGCCGCGTTCGCGGAAGCGATTGCGATTTACTCGCTCGTCGTTGTGTTTACGCTGTGACATGGTCTACGAATGTACGAACGGCCTATGCGAATTTACACATGCTGGTTATTCGTATATTCGTGTAGATTCGTAGACCTCTGCTATGATTGAACCCGCATCCTCGAAAGATCTCCTCGGCACGTTTGGAGTAAACTGGAAGCTATTTTTGGCGCAGCTCGTGAATTTTAGCATCGTCCTCGTCGTCATGTGGAAGTGGGTGTACACCCCTCTCATCAAACTGATGGATACGCGAGCGAAAGAGATCACAGAGGGGCTTGTCAATGCCACGGCCGCACAACAGAAGCTTGCGGAGGCTGCGACGGAACGAGATCACATGCTTCGGGAGACACGAGGAGAAGCGCAGCGCATGATCGAGGAAACGAAAAAAAAGGCTCAAGGAATCCATGAAGAAAAAATGGCATTGGTGAAACAGGAGATTGAACAGCTCGTCGGAGAGGCGAAAGGTCGGATTCAGAACGAACGAAACGTGGCGTTTGGTGTGCTTCAGAACGAGGTCGCAACTCTCGTCGCTCTCGCGACAAAAAAGGTCGCGGGACAGATGAGCGAATCCGCGCAGCGTACGCACATCGCCGAAGCGATGAAAGAGCTGCAGAATGGTTGATATGGCAACGTTCAAACGTGAACTCAAAGAGATTGCGCGCGCAACGATTGACGTGGCAAGGGAAACGAATGATGTCGCGCACACGATACAGGATCTGAAGTGCTTTGGACGCACGCACGAACCGGACGCGAAGATGAGCCCAGCCGCACTCGGCGCGATCGCGGTACTCTTGCATCGAGATCTTTTTTCCTCGTTTGACACGTATCTTGAACAGACAATCGAGTATGCGCGTGAGATCGCGCATCACTATGAGGTGCGCGTGACGAGCGCGGTACGATTGCATGAGGCAGAGTGCACGCATCTCAAAAAGACGCTCGAAGAAAAGCTCAACGGCTCCGTCGCGCTTGAAACGCATGTGGACATTCAGCTGCTTGGCGGGTTTATGGTCGAGATGGATGGTTGGCGTTTTGATGCAAGCGTGAACGGGAGAATGAACAGACTGGAATCAAGAATGAAGAATGCCGTATGACTGAACCAAAGCTCAAAAACGTCACGGCCGCGGCAGAAATCGCGGAGCGACTTAAAGAAGAGATCCGGAAATTTGTTCCGAGTGCTGAAGCCACGAACACAGGCGTTGTCCGCGACGTTGGTGATGGAATTGCGTCAATCGTCGGCCTCGGCAAGGCGAAATCAATGGAACTCCTTTCGTTTGAAGGCGGAGCCACGGGGATCGCGTTGAATTTGGAACAGGATCGTGTGGGCGCGATGATTCTTGGGAACGCGCAGAGCGTTCGCGCCGGGGAACGTGTGACGGCGACTGGGAACCTCCTTTCGATTGCCGTTTCCGATAAGATCATTGGACGCGTTGTGAATCCGCTCGGCGAACCACTGGACGGAAAGGGGAACATCACGGGCACGAAAACGGTTCCGATCGAAAAAATTGCGCCGGGGGTCATGACGCGCGAGCCGGTCAACGTCCCGTTGCTGACAGGGATCAAGGCGATTGACGCGATGATCCCGATCGGCCGCGGTCAGCGTGAGCTCATCATTGGAGATCGGCAAGTGGGGAAAACGGCGATTGCGATTGACACGATCATCAATCAAAACGGGCAGGACGTCATCTGCGTTTATGTCGCGATCGGGCAGAAGGCATCAAACGTTGCAAAGATCGTGAAAAAACTCGAAGAAACGGGCACCATGAAGTATACCGTTGTCGTTGCCGCTGTTGCGTCGGATCCCGCGTCGCTCCAATTAATCGCACCGTATGCGGGCGTCGCAGTCGGGGAGTTTTTCATGAGCCAAGGGAAAGACGTATTGGTCGTGTACGACGACCTTTCGAAGCATGCGTGGGCGTATCGCGAAGTTTCGTTGCTGCTCCGACGGCCGCCCGGGCGCGAAGCGTATCCGGGCGACGTTTTTTATTTGCACTCGCGACTGCTCGAGCGCGCCTGCCGCGTGGATGCGGAGCATGGTGGCGGCTCGATCACGGCGCTTCCGATTATCGAAACTCAGGCCGGCGACATCTCGGCCTATATCCCAACGAACGTCATTTCGATTACGGATGGGCAGATTTATCTCGAAGGCGATCTCTTTTACAAAGGCATTCGACCGGCGTTGAATGTCGGGCTCTCTGTCTCTCGCGTGGGAAGCGCCGCGCAAACGAAGGCGATGAAAAAAGTCGCTGGGCCGCTTCGCCTTGAACTCGCGCAGTTCCGTGAGCTCGAAGCGTTTGCGCAGTTTGCGACCGATCTCGACGAGGCGACCAAGAAACAGATTGAACGCGGTCGCCGGATCGTTGAAATCTTGAAGCAGGATCAGTACCGGCCCATGGCCATGGAACACCAGGTCGCCGCGCTCTATGGCGTGACGCACGGCTTTGTGGATGCCGTGTCGGTTGAGCAAGTGAAGGAGTGGGAGAATGGACTGCACGCGCATCTCGAGACGCATTGCGATGAGCTGTTGGCGCGATGTCGCGACAAGAAGGTGCTCGACGCAGAGATTGAGGAAGGATTACGGAATGCGCTTGAAGATTGGAACAAACTATTCTCTCGATCCTAATCCGTTCCTCCCCATTTCCTTTTTCCCGTTTCCTCCTATCTACTGCCTCCTGCCTCCTATCCACCCACTCCCCTATGGCCGTCTCAACCCGCATCCTTCGACGACGAATGAAGTCCGTCGCCAACACGAGAAAAATCACGAAAGCGATGGAACTGGTTGCGGGCGCCAAAATGCGGAAATCGGTGCAGCTTGCGTTTGCTTCGCGTGATTATTCGGCGACCATTCGGCATCTTGTGCATGAAATCCGTTCGTATGTGGATCCGACAACGCATCCGTTGCTCGCTCATCGCTCATCGCGCATCGCTCATCGCACGTCGCTTCTTGCGATTGCCTCATCGGACAGAGGACTGTGTGGAGGATTCAACGCGCAAATTTTGAAGAAGGCGCTCGAGCATGCGAAGAGTCGCGTCGAAGAGGTGCGGATCGTGACGATCGGTCGTCGCGCGGAACTTGCGGTGAAGCGAGCGGGTTTTCAGATTCTCGGGTCGTTCGAAGCCATCTCAACGGCACCATCCGTGGCGCGCGCGCTGCCGATCAGCACGTTTCTCGCAGAGGAATTTCTTTCCGGCCGCGTTGACCGTGTTTTTTTCGCCTCGACGGATTTCCAGAGCGCGATCGCCCAAACGCCGACGGTGAAACAACTCCTCCCGATTATCCCAGAAGAAGAACTTGCATCTCGCATCTCGGATCTCGATGATCGCGACGAAGCGATCATTCTTTTCGAGCCGTCTCCAAAAGCAATTCTCGATATTCTGCTTCCGCGACTGCTCGAAACGCAAATCTACCAGTCTCTTCTTGAATCCTCCGCATCCGAACATTCCGCGCGCATGATGGCGATGCGAAACGCGACGGAGAACGCGTCGGAGATGCTGCAGGACCTCTCATTCACTTTTAACCAAGCGCGTCAAGCCACGATCACGAGAGAAATATCCGAAATCTCGGCCGGAAAGGCAGCGATTGAATAGAAGCTGGCAGCTGGCAGGTAGCAGCTAGGAGACGACCCTAGCTACCAGCTGCGAACTCCTAGCTCCAAACTATGCACACAGGAAAAATCACACAAGTCATCGGTCCGGTCGTAGACGTCGAATTCCCTGGCGATCCACCACCGATCTTTAACGCGCTCCATGTGAAGCATGCAGGCGCGACCCTCGTACTCGAAGTTGAACAGCACCTCGGCGGAGGAGAAGTTCGCACCGTTGCGATGTCTTCCACAGACGGTCTCGAACGGCATCTTCCCGTGAAAGATACGGGCGCGCCGATTTCAGTTCCGGTCGGAACGGAAACGCTCGGCCGTATTTTTGATCTCACGGGCGCGCCGCTCGACAGCTTAGGAGCCACGAACGCAAAAAAATACTACCCGATCCACCGTGCCGCACCGGCATTACGGGAACAATCAACAAAAACAGAAATCCTCGAAACAGGCATCAAGGTGATTGATCTCATTTGCCCGTTCTTAAAAGGCGGCAAAGTGGGGCTGTTCGGCGGAGCGGGCGTGGGCAAGACCGTCGTCATTATGGAACTGATCCGCAGCATCGCGAGCGAACACGGTGGTTTCTCCGTCTTCGCCGGCGTTGGCGAACGGTCGCGCGAAGGCAACGATCTCTATCGAGAAATGAAGGAATCCGGCGTACTCGATAAAACGACGCTCGTCTTTGGTCAGATGAACGAGCCGCCGGGCGCCCGCGCGCGCGTCGCGCTTTCCGCCCTTACGATGGCGGAATACTTTCGTGATGAAGAACACCAAGACGTGCTTCTTTTTATCGATAACATCTACCGGTTTACGCAGGCCGGTTCCGAACTCTCTGCGCTGTTGGGTCGCATCCCGTCCGCGGTCGGCTATCAGCCGACGCTCGCAACGGAGATGGGGAGCTTGCAGGAACGTATCACATCAACGACAACCGGGTCTATCACGTCCGTGCAGGCCGTGTATGTTCCGGCGGACGACCTCACCGATCCGGCCCCGGCGACGACGTTCAGCCACCTCGATTCAACGGTCGTGCTCGCGCGCTCGCTCGCCGAGCTTGGAATTTATCCGGCGGTGGATCCACTCGATTCCTCCTCGTCGATTCTTGCGCCGAACATCGTCGGTGAACGGCATTACACCGTCGCGCGCGGCGTGCAGCGCGTTTTGCAGCGTTATAAAGATCTCCAAGACATTATCGCGATTCTCGGGATGGAAGAGCTGTCAGAAGAAGATAAAAAAACGGTTACGCGCGCGCGCAAGATTCAAAAATTTCTTTCGCAACCCTTCCATGTCGCCGAAGTGTTCACGGGTCATCCCGGAACATACGTGAAGCTCGATGATACGATTCGCAGTTTTGAAGAGATTCTCAACGGCAAGCATGACGAGACGCCCGAGCAAGCGTTTTATATGAAGGGATCAATTGACGAAGTCATAGCAAGCCGCACGTAGCATGCCCCTCCACCTCGAACTCGTGACTCCAGAACGCGTCCTCTTTCGAGAAGACGTGGATGAAGTGACGCTCCCAACGGCCGAGGGCGAAATTACGATTTTACCGAACCATATCCAACTTGTTGCCGCTCTCATTGCGGGCGTTGCGAGGATCAAACGAACGGCGGACACGCATCGCGGCGTGCCGCTCATAGAAATGGTCGCCGTCTCCAGCGGATTTATCGAGGTGCGGGAGGGCAGTCGCGTGCGCGTCCTCGCGGACACGGCAGAACGCGGACACGAATTGGAACTTTCTGTGATCGAAATAGCGAAGGAGCGCGCGGCACGCGTGATGCAAGAGGCCGTACGCTCTGACGACGTCTCGTACGTGGCTGCGGCGGCGTTGCTTGAGCGAGAGCTCGCGCGTTACAAAGTTGCACGCAAACATCACAGGCCGCATCACGTGCCGACGATTGACGCGGCAAATTTGCCTCACGACGAGAATCCGGCGTAAGGGGGAAGCAACGCGTCCCCTGTACACTGTACCCTGTGCACTGTCCCGCCTTTGGCGGGATCCCGCCTACAGAGATTGATCAAATAGCGGTGGCGGGATACACTGAATTATGCGCCTCTTCGTCGGCTTTTTGGCCCCTCCAGAGCTTCGAAGGCACATCACAGCTTTGTTGGAGCGCGTGCCTCACAAGCCGTACGGACTCAAAGAAATTACACCCGAGAGTTGGCATGTGACTCTCACGTTTTTGGGTGAAGCGAACGAAACCAATCTTCCAGAGTTGGCCATTCGTCTCAAGCGGTGGAGTGAACAGGCGTCGAAAATATCCTTGGCATTGAAACAATTTGAAACGTTTCCGATAAAGCATCCACGATATCTGGTTGGACAGTTTGATGTGAGCATCGAAAAAGAGCGCTTCGCGAAAGAAGTGGATCGCCTTCGCGAGATGCTTTCCGTGTACGTCTCTGACATTGATCGCAAACCATGGAGCCCACACATGACGCTCGAAAAAACAACACACCGCCAGCGCCTCCCACGATGGGAATGTGCCATTGAAGCGATCGAATGGTTGCCGGAAGGCGTTTCGCTTGTGAAGAGCGTTTCCGGTCCTCAGGGATCAGAATACACGCCCATTCAGACGTTCCCGTGGATCCAAAAAACAACATGACTTCCGTGTTCGGTGTCCCCATCGAAGGGCTTTCGCAGAGAGAGACGATCGCGCGCGTGAAGGATGCAACGCGTCCGTTCTGGATCGTCACGACAAATCCAGAAATTCTCCTCGCGGCGCGGCGAGATCCAACATATGCCGAGACACTGCGGCGAGCTGACATGCGTCTCGTAGACGGATTTGGACTTTGGATTATTTTGCGAATTTTTGGCATGCACACATGCCGCATTCCTGGCGTCGAGCTTGCGGAGTCATTGATGCAAGAAGCTGTTCAGGAGAATTGGAAGATCGCGATGATCGGTGGAGCACCGCAGGTCGCGGAACAGGCGGCGAACGCAACGCGACGCGCGTATCCATCGCTCACGATCCACGCTGAACATGGCGGCAACGTCTCATTCGAAGGATCAGACGATACCGTTGGCGCAAACGCACGGATGCGACTCACTCAATTCGCGCCAGAGATCCTCTTCGTCGCGTTCGGTCATCCAAAACAAGAACGATGGATCGAAAAATATCTTCAAGATTTTCCGTCTGTGAAAGCCGTGATCGGCATCGGAGGGACGCTAGATTATTGGGCGGGGACACAGACTCGCGCGCCCATCTGGATGCGATCCATTGGGTTTGAATGGTTGTGGCGCCTCATGTGTGAACCACGTCGTTGGAAAAGAATATGGAATGCAGTTGTCGTGTTTCCGATTTTGGCGATACAAGAAATACCACGACGCCGCTTGTAG
>CAYIQM010000027.1:0-10621 GCA_964365615.1 uncultured Gammaproteobacteria bacterium
CATCGGGAGACACTCGGTCCCTTGGCCCTTAAAAAAGGCGCTTGGGACCTTGGGCTCTTTGTGCTTCAGACCCCGTTCGACATTTCCCAATCTGGGAATGTTGGACGGGGTCGCTTGCTTTTTGATATGCTCCAAATTGGATAGTAGACGAAACAGTCCGCGGTTACGGCTTCGGGCGGTCGAAGTCTGAATGGGTTCGTTTGCCAGAATGTCGGACGGTACGTGACTCGACTGCCTTCGACTAGCTCAGGCCCTGAGTTTATCGAAGGGAGCTCGCCGAAGTCCGGTCGGCAGCGTGTAGCGACCCGTTCATAAACTGAAGATACTTGGTGTCGGGAGCTGGTGGGCTAACGGCCCCGAATAAAATTCAACCCAGCCTCTCGCGAGAGGCGGGGTGGTGATCCAGATGGCTCCTGATACGAACAGATGGCTCGTCATCAATGCTGATGAGGGTGTGTCTTTGCGTAGTTTCTCCATCCGCCGATCATCTTGCCGATTTCATTTAATGGCACAGATAGAGCGGCATACTGCTTGTGGTTGAGGCATTTTATTTCCCATGCCACCTGCATGAAAAACTTGAGCAAATCCAGCTTTGTAGAAGCTCGTACGACGAACGTATATTTTTGATCCGCTCCGGCATAGCCGGCTAAGAAAATCAACTCGATGACGTCTGTAAACAGTGAATCGATCTTAGCACCCAGTGAAAATTTTGAGAGACGCGGGAAATTTGAATAGTGAGCGTGCCAGATTTTGTACACATCAATCACCTTTTGCAAAACAGGAAGATTTGACGTGATTTTGTCGTTGGGGGGGGGGTAACATATAGTTCTCTATGAGAAAATTTTGTAGCAGTACGTTTGAAGAAATCGCATCAATGGAGAATCTTTGCGAAGCGTGGCAGGAGTTTATACGAGGAAAGCGAAACAAGAAAGACGTGCAGGAATTTATGTTGAATCTCGGAGATGAGATCGCGGTACTTCATCAAGAATTGATGAACGGAGAATATCGGCACGGGCCGTATCGTCATTTCGCGATCAACGACCCGAAGCCTCGCGATATTCATACAGCGATGGTGCGAGATCGCCTGCTGCATCATGCCATCCACCGTAAACTGTATCCATTTTTTTCGCGCATCTTCATCTCAGATTCTTTTTCATGTCAAACGGGGAAGGGTCTGCATCGCGCTCTCGCATGTTTTTCTAAGCATGCCAGAAAAGTGAGCAAAAACGGAACACGAACATGCTGGATATTGAAATGCGATATTCGCAAGTTTTTTGCAAGCGTTGATCATGGCATTCTTCTTGATATTTTGCGCAGTCGCATCGCCGACCGTCGCTTGATGGGATTGCTCGAGAATGTCGTCAAGAGCTTTGAAGTCAATCCCGGCAAAGGAATACCTCTCGGTAATCTAACATCGCAACTATTTACAAAAATCTACATGAAAGAGTTAGACCGATTTGTGAAGCACGCACTGCGTATGAAGTATGACGCGCGATACGCCGATGACTTTGTTTTCATGTCGCAGAACAGATCCGAACTCCTACTCTGCCTCCCGAAAGTCGCCGCATTTTTATCCGGACCGCTTGCTTTGAGCTTGCATCCGGATAAAGTCTTTATCAAAACGCTTGCTTCAGGCGTTGATTTTTTGGGTTGGGTGCATTTTCTCACAATCGAGTGCTACGCACGAAGACGAAGTGGCGTATGCTGAAGAGCGTGAGACGAAATCCAAAGAATGAAGTGCTGCAATCGTATCTCGGCTTGATCCGACACGGTGACGCCTTCGAATTGCATGATCAACTCATGAATGACTTTTGGTTTTGGAGGAACGAACAATTTATTCATGTTCGCTTGCAATCTTCCCGCCGAGCGTACGGAGCTCCGCGAGCGCGATTCTTCCTTCTTCCTCATTCGGCGGTTTGCCATGCCACTCGTATTTGTTCTCCATGAAATCCACGCCTTTGCCCGGGATCGTATGGCAAATGATCGCCGTCGGATTTTCGGCGATCGCGCGCGCCTCGTTCGCGGCATCAATCACCTCGCGGATGTTGTGCCCGTCAACCTCGATCACACTCCAATTGAATGCGCGGAATTTATCCGCGAGCGGTTCGAGTGGCAGGATATTTTCCGTGAACCCGTCAATCTGAATGTTATTGCGATCAATGAACGCCGTAACTTCTCGCAGATCGTGTTTGCCCGCAAGCATGATCGCTTCCCATGTTTGCCCTTCGTCAAGCTCCCCGTCGCTCATGAGGCACCATGTGTGCCATGTCGGAAGTGGACAGTGGACAGTGGACAGTGGACAGTTTCGATCGTTTGACAGTCTATTTATCCTCGACGCAATGGCCATGCCCACGGCTTGTGAGAGACCTTGGCCGAGCGGTCCGCCGGAGGTTTCGATTGGGAGGTCGGGATGGGAATGGTTGTTCGAATGACCTTGCAAGCGTGTTCCGAGTTTGCGGAGCGTCTTGAGTTCACTGCGAGGAAAATATCCACGGTTCGCGAGCGTCGCATACAGCACCGGGCAAATGTGTGCGTTTGAAAGCACAATGCGATCACGGTCTTCCGCACCGCGTGTTTTTGGCGTGATGTTCGCGATCTCAAAATAGAGCGCCGTGAACACATCCGCCATGCCCAATGGCCCGGCGCTGTGTCCGCTTTTCGCCGCAAGCAATGACGTAATGATGTCCTGACGGATTCGGTTAGCTATCCTCTCGAGTTCACGGATTCGTTTTTCAGAAATCATACGGTCACAGTATACACAAAATCCAGCAGGTCGGCTGGATTCTGTCCTTTAACTCATCCCCCTTTCTTGAATAGGGAGGAGTTATTTGACGTTGATCGTCCCCTGCATCGCCGGATGAATCCCGCAGTGATAATCGAACGATCCAGCGGAGGGGTAGGTTCGAGAAAATGTTTGGTCTGTCTCAAGATTGCCGGAGTTCCAGCCCGATCCGATGACGGAATGCGTGCCCACGTCGCGATTTGTCCAAGTGACGCTCGTTCCTTTTTTGATCGTGATAGTCGGAGGGACGAAACCATTTGAAACGGATCCGATACTGACTGTTACTTTCGTGTCATCCAGGAGTTTGTCTTGCGCAATGGTGACGGTGAGCGTCATCACGTCCGCAGGCGTAAAATCCGTTGCTTCTTGGATGGGGGTTCCGACTTTGTAATTGACGAAAAAAGCATCCGGCACGTCTTCGATTTGATTTTTCCAGCTCAAGCCATAGAGCGTTTGCGCGAGTTGTTCACTTTTTATGTGTCGCAGCACCCCGCTGCGGTCAACGACATAGACCTTTGGATCTGTCGTGATTTTAATCATTTTTTTCCCCGGACGGTAGGTGACGTTTTGTCGCGCGAGCGGAATCGTTGCGAGCAGACCGTCCGGAATTTGACTGACGCCGGAGAAATCTTTATACCAAGTGAAATAGGTTTTTGCGTTCGGGAAAACGTATCGCGTTCCGTCTGACGCGAAATAATACACCGTATCTCCGGATCCTTTGATGAGATCGCCGTGTGAAAAGGCGGTTGTGATTGCCGCATGAGATACCGGCGCGGCAATCATTGCGAACGAAGCAAACAGTGATGCGGCGAAAAAACGGTTGAAAAAATGAGACATAATGCTTTGTTCATTATTAGAGGAAATAAGAGTCAATTTCATTATACCGATGAAGGGGGAAAATGTTACCTCGTGACCTGAATAGTGCCCGGATCTGTTGAGGTTCCAACATTGCCTTTCACGTCTGTCGCGCGACCGTCAAAGGAGACCGTTCCAACAGAATTCCACGGACCTGTGCGCGCGGTACACGGTTGCGCAGAATCACATTTTTTGAGGAGTGTTCCATTGTGGAGGAGTTCAATAGATGCGACCCCGTCCGCATCTGTCGCCGTGACCGTCACCTCAACGGTTTCGCCGACGTAGATCTTTGAAAGTGCTGGTAGCACCTTCACGCCAGGTTGGTCGTTCGTTCCGATTGTGATGTTGATCGTTTTGGATGTGTAGACGCGACCGAGCGTATCAAGGACTTTCGCAAAGACCGGGTGCGAGGAGCTGTTCGCGCCAGATAGATAATCGCTCCACTGGCATTGACGGCTGCCGGTCGCGCATCCTTTCACAAACGTTCCGTCCACGGAGATATCAATACGGCTCACCGCGATGCTCGGATCCGCTTCCGCGATCGCGGAAGCCGCTTGTCCGGACGCAATGATGCTCTGTCCGACTTGAATCTGGACAAGATTCGAACCGTCCGATTGGATCTGGATTTCCATCGTTTTTGAAAGAACCTCGTTCGTTTGGAGCGTCACGCGACTCTCCGCAACGTATTTCGGCTGTGTGCCGCTCAAGGGCACAACGGCCTCGCTGGAGCAAGAAGCGGCTGTGCATGTTTTGACGAGTTGACCGTTAAAGAAGAGCTCAAACTTGGAGAGAGGAATTTTTCCCTCATACGAGGCGATGAGGGTAAGCACGTCGCCAGCTTGCGCGGTGGTTTTTGAAACGGAGAATGTGAGCGGGGAAGTCGTTGTTGCTGTCGTTGTCGGCGTTGACGTGGTGGTTGCTTGCGTCGTTGTTGAGGTTGGACGAAGCTGCGGCGCAATCCTGGGAAAAATCCTCTTATCCACAGTGATATCTCTCGCTGTCAGAGTTTCAAGAGAAGGAGAAAAATCAGCTGTGCTCGTGATATCTGCTCCAACGGTGTAGTTCACGAAGAAGGTATCGGGAATGTCATCCACTTTTTTGTTCCAATCAACGCCATACAAGGCCTTGGCGACTTCTTCGGTCTTAACCCAACGCAAGACGCCATTTCCCGCAACCGCATACACTTTCGGATTCGTCGTGATTTTGACGAGTTTGACGCCGGGACGATAGGTGACGTTCCCTCCCATTGGGATATTTGCGAGTTCATCGGCGGTGATCGTTTTGACCGTTGAAAAGTCCGTATACCATGTGAAGTATGTTTTTGCATTCGGAAACACGAAACGCACGCCGCCCAGTGCTACGTAATAGACGCCGTCCGTTGAACCTTTCACGAGATTGCTTGCCGTGAGCGTCGTCGCGTGGGCGTGGAGGGAAGCAGGAAGCAGGAAGCAGGAAGCTGCAAGGAGGGAAAACAAGAAGAGAGTGAAGCGTTTCATATCAGTTATAGGATAGCAGATAATGCCTTGTATGCCTTCTCCGGGTTGTGTGCCTGAAAAATCGCGCTTGCCGCGTAGAAGCGAGTAACCCCCGCCTCGCGGAGATGTGGGATCGTTTGCACGTTCACCCCGCCGTCAAATCCCACGATGACATTCGGCCAACGCGCGCGAATCTCCTTGACATGCTCGATCGCATGTGGCTGAATGTTTTGTCCGGAAAATCCGGGAGTCACTCCGAGAACGAGAATTTCGTCAACGCTTTCCGCAAACGGCGCAAGGCGTCCGACTGGCGTTTCAGGCGAGAGCGCAAGGCCGGGTTCGATTTTCAGCTTGTGGCACCAGTTGATGAGCACGTCGTGCGCAATTGCGACTTCAATGTGCCAGATGATCCTCACGATGTTCGTCATCTGTTCCGATGCGCCGATATACGCGGTTGGATCTGATACCATGAGGTGCAATTCAAATTTCGTCGGCGTCTTGATCGTTTGGATCACGGTCGGGTCATACCACGTTGCATTCGACACGAAATGGCCATCCATGACGTCAAGCTGCACGACCGGCGCAAACGATTCGGCGATCACAAGACGGCGACGGAAATCAGATTCGTCTTTGGCGAGAAGGGCGGGCAATATTTCAGCCATTTATTCGAGTTGTTTGACGCGGCGCCCATGTCGCGTCGCGGTCGAGAATTTCGTTTCGAGAAACAGGTCGAGGAGCTTTGTGACATCTCGCGCGGATTGCCGCCATCCGGAGAATGCGATCACATTGGCGTCGTTGTCTTCGCGCGCAAGTTTTGTTGTCTCTGCGTCATACGCATCGAACGCACGGATTCCTTTCATTCGGTTTGCGGCGATTGAAACACCAACTCCGCTGCCACAGACAAGAATCCCGCGCGCATTTTTTGTTTTCGCAACGTGTTTGGCGACACGCCGAGCAATCTTGGGATAATCGTCGTTTGGCACGAAACGCGGAGAAAGATCCACGACGATCATCCCACGCTTCGTGAGATGCGGCGCAATCTTTTTTTTCAATGCGAATCCCGCATGGTCGGCACCGAGAAAAATGGTGAATACTGTCATGTCACAGATTTTACCCCCTCAGCTCCACATTCGCCATGCCTGCCGCCTGCCTGCCGGACAGGCAGGCGGCAGGCAGGTAAGAGGGAGATAATTTTTGTACTCCCATTATGTTGACGCCCCTTCCAAAACCCCGCATGATATCCAAGCTATGTCGAACGCATCAGAATCGCCACAATCCTCCCGTCCGAACTTCCCACAGCTTGAGGAAGAAATGGCGGCGTTTTGGGAAAAGCACAAGATTTTTGAACGTTCGATTGAGGAACGGCCGGTGAAGCATACATACGTTTTTTACGATGGTCCGCCGTTTGCCACGGGGACGCCGCACTACGGCCACATCCTCCAGTCCGCGATCAAAGACGCTGTGCCTCGGTATTTCACGATGCAGGGGTATCGCGTCCCGCGTCGTTGGGGATGGGATTGCCATGGGCTTCCGGTCGAGACGCTCATCGAAAAAAAACTCAAACTCAATTCGAAGCGCGACATCGAGACGTATGGCATTGAAAAATTCAACGAGGCGTGTCACGCGTCGGTGCTACAGTACGCGAGCGAGTGGAAGAAATACGTGACGCGGATCGGCAGGTGGATTGATTTCGACGGCGCGTACAAGACGATGGACGCGACGTATATCGAATCCGTTTGGTGGTCGTTTGCCGAACTCTGGAACAAGAAGCTCATCTATAAGGATCTTCGCGTCTCATTTTACTGTCCGCGCTGCTCGACGCCGCTCTCAAACTTCGAGATCGCGATGGGGAATTCCTATCGGGATGCAGAGGATCCATCTATCACGATTAAATTCAAGGTCACGGGAGCAGAGAAAACGTATCTCCTTGCGTGGACGACGACGCCATGGACGCTTCCGGCGAACGTTGCGCTCGCGGTCAATCCGGAGGAGATTTATGTGAAAGCCCGTTTCACGGGCACGGGCGAGGCGCTGATTTTTGCAGACAAACTCACCGCATCCGTCCTTCGGCATTTTTTGCCGCTTTCAACGGACGGCGATGTTCCGTTTGAGATCGTCGAGAAGATGCGTGGGTCGCAGCTCGTTGGGCTCGAAGTCGAGCCGCTCTATCCGTTATCGCCAGAGGCATTTCAACGCGTCACCGCGCGCGAGGGGAACACGATCTTTCGCGTTGTCGCGATGGACTATGTATCCATGGACGATGGGACGGGGATTGTTCATACGGCGCCGGCCTTTGGCGAGGAAGATTTTCTCGCGTCAAAAACACATGGTCTGCCGGTCCTCGTCACCGTGGATGAGGAAGGGCATCAGCGTCCCGAGCTCGGCATTGCTGCGGGACTTCCGATCAAGGAATCGGATCCGGTCATCATCGCGGATCTTGAAGCGCGCGGGCTCCTGTTTCGACGTGAGACGATTTCGCACAGCGTTCCGATCTGCTGGCGATGCAATACGCAACTGCTCTACAAAGCACAGCCTGCATGGTTCGTCAACGTGACGAAGTTGAAATCCAAACTGCTCGGCGCGGCAAAAAAGATCCATTGGCATCCGGAGCATCTCAAGGCCGGGCGATTTGGCAAGGGGATCGAAACCGCGCCGGATTGGTGCATTTCGCGGACGCGCTATTGGGGCGCGCCACTTCCGGTGTGGAGTTGCGATGTCTGCGGTCGTCCGGCCGTCTTTGGTTCAATCGCGGCGCTTGAGAAGGCATCAGGGAAAAAGATCCACATCGGGACAGACGGACTTGGGCTCCATCGTCCCGCGATTGACGAGATCACGGTTGCTTGCCCGTGCGGCGGGCGTGCGGCGCGGATTCCAGACGTTTTCGACTGCTGGTACGAGTCAGGGAGCATGCCCACCGCATCCATCCATTATCCATTTGAAAACAAAAAATGGTTCGACGCGCATTTTCCCGCGCACTTCATCGCCGAAGCCGTGGATATGACGCGTGGTTGGTTTTATTCGCTCCATGTGCTCGCCACGGTGCTCTTTGGCACGGCAGCGTTCAAAGACGTCATCTGCACCGGTCTTATTATGGCGGAAGACGGGAAAAAAATGTCAAAGAGCTTGAAGAATTATCCGGATCCGTTGGAGCTGATGGGTCGCCTCGGCGCGGACTCGCTTCGTGTCTATCTCCTTTCCTCGCCCCTCCTCTCCGGTGAGCAATTAAATTTTGTCGAACGCGATTGTGAGACGATCCAGCGGACGCTCTTCGGCACGCTTTGGAATGTTCGCGTGTTTTATCTTCTGGTCGCCAGTGCGCATGTCGTCGAAATCAAAAAACCGAAGAGCACGCATGTGCTCGACCGATGGTTGCATTCGCGTCTCGCGGACGTGACGCAACACATCACGACCGCGATGGAATCATACGATCTCGTGGGAGCGACGCGTCCGTTTCGAGAATGGGTTGACGACCTTTCAACCTGGTGGCTTCGACGCTCACGTGATCGGCTCAAGTCCGAACATAGCTATGAACGGATGGATGCGCTCCGAACGCTCCGTGAGGCACTTCTCACGACCTCGAAGCTCCTTGCGCCGTTTGCCCCGTTTTTTGCCGATAGGCTCTATCAGGACGTCAATGGTTCAAAAATGTCCGTGCATCTCGATCGGTGGCCAAAAAGGGATACACGCCTTCTGGACGCGCAACTGATGGCCGATATGCGATGGGTGCGCGATGTCGCGGCCGCGACGCATGAGCTTCGTGCCCGTCACAAACTTCCGGTGCGTCAGGCGCTTGGTTCGCTGACCGTGCGATTCACAGACGGTTCTGTCGCTTCGCGTCTCACGCAACGAACCGAGCTGCTGAGATTACTTCGAGATGAAACGAATGTTGAACAGATCTCCATCCTCACGGAGTCGGTAGAGAGCACGGCAGGATGGACGATTGAACTTGACACGACGCTCACGCCAGACCTCAGAAAGAAAGGGCTCACGCGTGAACTGACGCGCCGCGTCATGAATCTCCGTAAGCAGGCGCGTCTCACGCCGAAGGATCTGATTCGCGTCACGATCGCGGTCAAAGATCTCGGCATTCGGGAAACGGTCGTCTCGCTCGGCGCGCAGATCGCCGAAGAAACACGCGCGTCCCTCGTGGACGTGGTGCCGGAGCTTCCCGACGCGGCGACTTCGATCGAAACGCTCGTGTCAGATGGGGTGGAGTTCCGCATCGCTCTTCGCAACGATTAACAGCCGACGATATGATCGCATCGCTCCGCGGGGCCGTTCTCGAAATCCACGCGTCGTTTTTTTTTCTTGAAGTGCAGGGAGTCGGCTACTGCATCAGAACAACGTCAAACGTCCTCGCGTCGCTCTCCATTGGCACGGAGCTCCTCGTGTATATCCATGATCACGTTCGAGAGGACGCGCATGACCTCTACGGCTTTCTCACGCGGAGCGACGAGGAGCTTTTTGAGCGACTGCTCACCGTGTCGGGCGTCGGGCCGAAAGTCGCGCTCACGATCCTTTCACTGGGAAATGCGGACACGGTTCGGCGTGCCATTCTCGAAGGAGATCTTGCGACGCTCACCTCCGTGCCGGGCGTTGGCATGAAGACCGCACAAAAAATCGTGCTCGATTTGAAAGGCCAAATCGTCGAAGAAGGCACGATGGGCGCGAAGGACGTCGAAGTCGTGGATGCGCTTGTGTCGCTCGGATATACGGCATCGCACGCACGCGCGGCCCTCAAATCCGTCCCGCCCGATATCGCCGACGTCTCTGCGCGCGTCCGCGAGGCCCTCAAATTGCTTGCCAAATGAAGCTCATTGAGATCACAGCGCAAGAGCCATGGGATGCGTTTCAGTCATCGCAACCATACGCCCAATTTCTCCAGTCGTGGACATGGGGTGAATTTCGTGCGTCGCAGGGATATCCCATCCGCCGATTCGCGCTCTCTGATGCGATCGGATCGTTCGCGGCCGCGATCCAAATGGAATATCGTCGTCGGCGGTTTGGGATGGGATATTGGTTTGCGCCGCGCGGGCCGGTTTTTTCGTCACAACTCCCGCTCGAAGATCGTCGTGAGGTTCTGATGCAATTCTGCGAGGAATTGTTACAGTTTACGGACGGCCGCGAGGGGTCGCCCCTCCGTCATCGGACCGTATTCTGGCGCATGGAACCCCTGTCCGAACTTTCGAATCCCGAAGGCCTCGTACCGCTGTCCTTTGCACGGACGCATGCGTTGAATCCGGCCGTGACGATGCTCATTGATCTCTCGCGCTCGGAAACAAATCTCTTGCGCTGCATGCACGAAAAGACGCGATACAACATCCATGTCGCAGAGCGTTTAGGTGTCACCGTCAGAGCAGTGGACAGTGGACAGTGGACAGCCACGCCACACTATTCATTCGTTATTGGCAAGCGGGGTCACGTCAGAGGCGGGATGGACAGTGGACAGTTCGGGTCACTGGGTCTGATATTCGGGCGAACGAACAGACGGAGATTCTCAAAAAAATGG
>CAYIQM010000028.1:0-10227 GCA_964365615.1 uncultured Gammaproteobacteria bacterium
AAAAAATGAGAAGCCATCGTTTCAAAGGCCGGGCTTATTCCGTGAATATCAGCTTGAAATTTTTTAGTCCGAACGTATAGATAAAATTGTTCATGTCTGACCCAATCCAAATAATTTTATCTGCTCTAACACTTCTATAGAGCTTTTAGATAAATAGGCTAGCTTCATATCCATTTTTATGCCCATCAACATTAGGTTATATGCGCCATACGAAGTTAGTTTGATTAGCGAAGATCAATAGGTTGTTTTGTGAATCTCAATTTTGGCAGGAATGATCCACCAAAGTGGAGCACGTTGATTTGGATGAATTCGAGTACATCTGGATAAAAAACAGACCCGCGCCGATGGGCGACGGGCCGTCAGTGAATGAGCGGGAAGACGCGAAAGAAGTGGGACTTCGGAAGAAGGACACCCAGTCGAACCTCCATGACCGATGGGACCGGTTGGCATTGCCCGGCGATCTGCGCGAGCAGTTGATCAACTCCGTCCGGAGACGCGGTGAAAAAGAGCCTTTGTGTTTCCGGCAGATAGGCACGCAGGCGCGCGCTCCATCCGGTTCCCTGCGTTGGCAGGATACGGGTCATGAGCCATTTCGCCCAGAAGGCTTGCGGCGGGGGAGCGATCTCGTACTCAACCAGAACGATCGGCTGTCCATGTCCGCATCCATGCGGAATGACATCAGCGCTGATGAGCCTCATGGTTTCGATCGCCCATTGGACCTGAAGCGCTTCATCTATTTCCTCGTACGTCTGGGGACGTGCGAGGGAGTCTGGAGTTTCCAGCATGACGAGACGACGGAATGTGTTTGTCACGCATCACCTCGCGGAAAGAGCCATATTCTTTTTGCTCCTATGTGGGGCACTTGTCAAGCGATGCGGCGCCTCGTACCGTGATGCCATGCGCATTGCGATTGACGCGAGAATGATGGGCGCGGAGTCCACGCGCGGCATCGGACGATACATCGAGGAACTCATCCGCGCGATGCTTCAGGTTGAACCGGAGAATGAATACGTCTTGATTGTCCGGAAGAGTGAACAGTGGACAGTGAACAGTGGACAGAACGTACAGCACATCGTCGCTGATATCCCGTGGTATGGGATTGAGGAGCAAATCAAAATGCCGGCCATCCTCCGATCCGCTCGCGCGGATATCGTCCACATTCCGCACTGGAATGTGCCGCTTGCCTATCAGGGCCCACTCGTCGTGACGATCCACGATCTCCTCCTGCGCCATGAGCCCGCGAGCGTAAAAGTTTCAACGCGCAACGTCGTCATGCGGTCGCTCAAGCGACTTGGATATCGCCTCACGCTCGATCATGCCATCTATGTTGCACGAAAGATTCTTGTGCCGACGAAGTTCGTCGCAGATGACGTCCAGCGTTTGTATCCACGAGCCGCGCTAAAGCTTGTCGTCACGGGGGAGGGGATGGGAGGGGGAGTCCAAAGTCAAAAGTCTAAAGTCCAAAGTCAATTGATTGACCAACGACTTTCGACTTTCGATTTTCGACTTTCGACTTCGTTTCTCCTCTACGTCGGCTCTGCGTATCCGCATAAAGGACTCACAGATCTTTTTGCTGCATGGGAAAAGATCGCGGTCACGCATCCAGATCTCTCTCTCGTCATCGCAGGCGAAATGGATGTGTTCATGGAGCGTATGAAGGTTCTCGCGGCGCAAAAAAAACTCTCACGCGTTGTGTTTCTCGGCCGTGTGAACGACGACGAACTGGCGAACCTCTATGCTCGCGCAACCGCATTCGTCTACCCGTCGCATTTCGAGGGGTTCGGACTCCCACCGCTTGAGGCGCTCGCAGCCGGATGTCCGGTCATTTCCTCCGACGCCGTGGCGTTGCGAGAAGTCCTTGGTGCGGACGGCGCGACCTTCTTCCGTCAGGGTGACGCGAATGATATACTCCGAGCCGTTACGGAGACGTTGAAAGACCCGGAACGCGAGCGCGTCCGCGCGCGATCCGCCGCATCTGTGCTCGCAGAACGGCATACGTGGAGACAGGCCGCCTTGAGCACGCTTGCCGCGTATCACGCCTCGTCATCTGACATTCATGGCACGAAAAAGAAATCATAAAACATTGGAATCCCAGCTCGCATCCGTGGTCGAACAGGATGGCAAGATTTTGAATACGCCGTATGGAGTGAGACGGAAGAAGAACGTCGCGCGTCGCGCCGAATCGGCAGTTGAGAATTATTTCCCAACGACCCACGACGTTCGACGCACGAGTCTCGACGACATTACATCTCTCGATCACGATTCTGTGAACATCATTCTCGCGGAGGCCGGAGGCGCGTCGTGCGAGATTCCAATCCATCGGAGCGAGCATGTGCGAAGTCCGTATGTCGTTTCGCTTCAACGCATCCTCCTCTCCTCTGCTCGGCGTCGCGTTCGCGAATCTCCTCCGTCGGATGCGGATCCGCAGGCCGTTCGTGTCTCCCACGGTTCATCCCACCCGATCGAATCCTACGCCGCGGTGAGCACGGATCTCTGTGCCGATCATACGCCCTGTCGTGTTGCGGACCAGTTCACGCCGAAAACGTTTGAAGATGCGTATCGCGCCTCGTATGGTCGCTTTGATCGGATCGAACGCGTGATGCATGATGCCGGCAGCGTGATTGGAGGATTTTTTCGTCGCGCCGAAGAGATCGAGGAGCAGGCACTCGTTGACCTTGAGGAGACGGTCGGCATCTCGGAGATGCCGCGATTTTCATTTGCCCGCGCGCTCGTTGCGTTTGCGGGACTCGCACTCGTGGTGACGCTTCCTGCAAATGCATTTGCCCTCTATCGAACCGTCGCGCACGAGAAGGATGCTGCGAAAAACGAAGGTGCGGCCGCCCTCCGTGACCTCGTTGCAGCCGGACAAGCCTCCTCATTTCCAGAATCCGCATCTGCGCTCCGTAGCGCATCCTCGCGTTTTCGTACGGTGAATGCGATGCTTGCGGACACGAACGCGCTTGCGCTCGGTGCGGCATCTCTCCTTTCCGGTACGTATCGCAGTGCCCGTGCGCTATCAGAAGCGGGTGAAAAGTCGAGTGAAGCCGCTCGTCTCATCGCGATCGGATTTGATAAAGTGTTTGCCGATCCGAGCCGACGTCTCGACGAACGTCTCGATGTCATGGGCGCGTATGCGCGCGGGGCGCTGACGCTTTTGGCGGATGCGTCAAAGGCGGCGGCAAGCGTGAGTCCCACATCGCTGCCAGCACAGGAACGTCCACGCGTGGAGTCGCTCCGTGCGAAGCTCGAGGAGTCCACTCAAGCCGTGCAGGAATTTGCCGGGCTTTCGGACATCCTCGCGCGCATGGCCGGGAAGGACGGTTTGCGAAACTATCTACTCATTTTTCAAAACCAAACCGAGCTTCGACCCACGGGTGGGTTCATGGGGTCGTTCGCGGAAGTCTCGATTGATCGAGGGGCGGTGAAAAGCCTTCGCGTTCCGCCGGGCGGGACGTATGAGCTCAAAGGGCAGTTGCTCGCGCGCGTTCGTCCACCGAAACCGCTTCAGCTTATCACGGCAGAGTGGCAATTTCAGGATGCGAATTGGTCGCCGGATTTTCCAACGAGCGCAAAAAAAATTCGATGGTTCTGGAGCAAGTCGCGTCAGGCGACCGTTGACGGGGTCATCGCGGTGAATGCGTCCTTCATCGAAAAATTACTGGTGCTCACAGGGCCCATCGAGCTTCCGCAGCATGGTAAAACAATCGACGCGACAAATTTCCTCCTTGAGACGCAAAAAGCGGTCGAGCTTGAGTATGACCATGAGGCGAATACGCCGAAGAAGTTCATCGGAGATTTATCCGCAAATCTTTTTCTGCGGCTGAAGGGCTTGTCAAAAAATGACTGGCTGCGCGTTGCGGCGCTCGTCTCGGACGCGCTCGAAACGAAAGAGATCCAAGTCGCCCTCTCTCGGCCGGACGAAGAGGAAATCGCGGAGCGCTATGGCTGGAACGGGCGATTGAAAGAAACGTTGGGTGATGCGCTCGCGCTCATCGAAGCGAATATCGCGGGGCAGAAGACGGATGGGGTGATTCGCGAGTCGGTTGACCAAACGATTGAGATTCAGGAAAATGGGACGATAACAAAAACCGTGAAGCTCACGCGCACGCACGAAGGGAAGCGAGGGGAGCTCTTCCGCGGCGTCCGAAACGTGTCGTATCTTCGCGTCTACGTTCCCAAAGGAAGTACGCTGCTTTCCGCGTCCGGATTCAACGCGCCTCCGGCGTCCCTCTTTAAAAAAATTGATGAGACGACGATGAGCGATCCGGAGAGTTTGGATGTCGAAAGCGGCGTGTGGCAAGAAGGCTCACGAACCGTTTTCGGCGGCTGGATGCAGCTCGACCCCGGCGCAACGCAGACGATCACGCTCACATATCGCTTGCCACAGACCACGACGGAGATCGCTTCGGCGCTCGACGCGCCTTCACAGCGGTCAGCGGGCGATCCAGCCGCTCGCGAGCGGCGGGGCGCGTATCTCCTGCTCCTCACGAGCCAGTCCGGAAAGACATCGCGCACGCTCCACACCACGATTCGGTATCCGCGTACATGGGAGATCTCCTGGGCGCGTCCGGAGCATCTCACGCGCGTGGGATCATCCGTGCAGGGGACCGAAAACTGGGATCGCGACCGCGCGATCGCGCTTCTTTTTACTGCACATGTCGAGAAAGCATCTTAAACGTTTTGCCCCACGCATGCGATCGCTCGATGGTAGCGATGTGACGCAGGAACTCACGGCGATTTTTCAGGATGAGAACGGCAAGATGCCGGATCTTCAAGCACTTGCGCCGCGTAACCCGCGCCGACTCGGATTCATCTTGGGCGGTGCTGCGGCGTTCATTCTGCTTCTTGTCGCGGCGTCGTGGATGGGATTTCTTTTTTTTAAACCCTACCGTGGATTTCAGGGGCAAGGGCTCCAGATCGTCATTCTCGGCCCCGAACGCGTCATTCTCGGAGCCGAGTCAACCTATTTCGTCAACTGGCAGAATGCGGCATCGGAGCCGCTCGCGCGCGCGGATATCCGCGTCAGTTTTCCATCGGATTTCACGCCAACGTCCATTCTGCCGAAACCGACGGGCGATGGATTTACCTGGAAACTCGGAACCATCGGATTCGGCGGGCGTGGGACGTTTACTATCAAAGGAATTTTTTCTGGAGCGCTCGGCACGAAGACGGCGATCCAGGCCGTTGGCTCATACCGACCCGCTTCGTTCAACAGCGAGTTTGAAGCGTTGACGACGCAGGCGCTTGAATACGCGGAGACGGTGGTTGATGGGCAGGTTTTCGTTGCGGAGAAAATTCTTCCCGGGGACAAAATCCGCATTGAGTACGCGTTCAAGAATCGAGGCACGGTTCCGCTCCCGGGGCTCGAAGCGCGACTCACGCTTCCGCCCGGATTCGTCCGCGACCAAGCCGCTTCCCACACCGCGCTTGATGAACGCGTCGTGCGGCTCTCGATTGGGAATTTTGCTGCCGGTGCCTCGACCACATTTGCCATTTCTGGGACGTTTTCGTCCGGTCATGCTGGGGAAGCGACCGTGCATGCGGAGCTTGGGAAGATCGGCGCAGATGGCTCATTTCAAGCCGTGCACAAAACGGATGAGACGTTTCTCGTTCTTTCCGGCGATCTCGTCTTGAAGCTCGTCACGAACGGTTCGGATGCGAATCAAACGATCGCGATGGGCAACACGCTCCATCTTGCCGTCGGGTATGAGAATACGGCGACAGAGCCCGTGCAAGACGTTTCCATCAAGGTTCGATTCGAGCCGCCAATTTTTCTCGATTGGGCGCATGCGGAGAACACGGCCTCCGGCACGGTCAGCGGAAATAGCATCACGTGGAACAAAAAGCAGATCGGCGTCCTCGAACGCGTGCCTCCCGGGCAAGAGGGAACGATTGAGTTTTCGATTCCCGTCTTGAACAACGCGACGGGCACGAGCGCGTTTCAGGTCGTGACCGAAGCGACGATGAAGAGCGTGGGGGAAACGATCGTGAACCGAACGATCAAGAGTACGCCCATCACGTTCCGATTTCGCACGGATGCGGATCTGACGAATCACGCGCGGTACTTTTCCGAAGAGGGAGCACCGCTCGGCATGGGCCCGCTTCCGCCCGTTGTCGGACAGACGACTCGATATCGCATTGAATGGAATCTTGCAAAAACCTCGCATGAACTCAAGAATCTTGCGGTCACGGCGATGCTCCCCAAACGTGTGGCGTGGACCGCGAAAAGCGTCGTTGGTGCCGGAGAGCTTCGATACGATGCGACGACGCGCGGCGTCACGTGGTCGTTGAACCGCGTCCCCGGAGATGTGAAAGATGTCTCGGCCTCTTTTGACGTGGATCTCACGCCGGGCGAACTGGATGCGGGTCGCTTCGCGGATCTCCTTGGCGAAACGCGCGTGGAATTTACGGACGCGGATGTGAATGAGATTGTCTCCCGCACGAAGCCGCCGCTCACGACAGACCTCCAAAATGACGAAGTGGCAAAGTCTAAGGGCGTCGTGCGGAAGCCTTGACATATAATAAGACATACAATATACTGTCAGTATCTATGAACCCGATCCCAATCTCCTTTTCCGTGCGCGATCTACAGCGCGATTATCGCGCTGTACTTGATACAGCGAAAAAAACGCACGACGCCGTTGTGTTGATCAATCACAGCGTTCCAGAGGCGGTTGTATTGGACATCGAGACATACAATCTCCTTGCGAAGGATGTCTATGAGCTGGACGAAGCATACGCGTGGAAACTCATGCAGGCGTCGAAACGATCGGAGAAGGCTGGAAAGGTTCAGTGGCTGAAAAGCTGGGATGATCTCGATTGAGAATCGCGTATGAAATATGTCATCGGAGTGACTTCCGAATTTAGACGTGATTATCGGAAATTATCAGAAGAATTAAAAGGAAAACTCAAACACAAAGGAAAAATATTCGCAGAAAGTCCGTTTCATCCGTTTCTACGAACGCATACATTGTCAGGGAAGCTTGCTGGCTTTTGGTCATTCTCAATCGACAACCGCATTCGGGTGATGTTCGAATTTTGCGGTGAAACCAAAATTCTTCTCCATCGCGTCGGCGATCATTCGATCTATCGGAAACAACACGGTTGATCGTTGACAGGACCGAAAAAATCAGGCATCGTCTACGCATTCGTTGTCCCGCCTTTTTCCTCTGTCCTTGTAGTGAAATGGATATCACGACAGGCTTCGAACCTGTTATTGGAGGTTCAAATCCTCCCGAGGACAAAGGAAAGGAGCGGGGTTTAGCTCTCCATACATAGTCTATTTGCGGGGGATATGACGGTCGTTGTATAGTCTCCATATTATGATTCTATCTCCTACGCGGACCGCCGCGCGCACATACGTCTTTCCCCTCGCGCTCGAGCAGGAAGATGATGGTCGCTGGGCCGCTGAGTGCCCCGACCTCCCGGGCTGTGTCACATGGGGGTATACGAAGGAACAGGCAATCGCGAACGCGCATGAGGCCGCGACTGCCGTCGTGCTCGACATGCTCGGGATCGGTGAATCCGTGCCCATCGTTGCTCCGGGGGAGGGTTCTTTCGCCACCGTCGTCGTGTGAACCTCGAGCTTCGTAATGTGAGTGCGCGGATTCTCATGACGGCGCTCCTACGCGACGGCTTCGTGCACACGTCGACGACCGGAAGCCATCGTGTATTCCGTCATGGAGATGGTCGTCGCGTCGTGCTTTGGCATCATGCGGCGAGTGAGACCTTCGGTCCGAAGACTCTTACGAAAATTCTCCGCCAGACGCGCTGGGCCGACGCGGATCTCCGTCGGCTCGGTCTCGTGTCGTCGCCCTCGGAGACGCGCAGTATCGGTGACTCAGTATGAAATCTCAATTTACAATGAGACTGTAGAGAAACACTGCAGTATCTGTCATTTCGAGCGAAGCGCAGCGAAGTCGAGAAATCTTTTTTGCTGAACCATGAGATTCCTCCACTCGCTCCGCTCGGTCGGAATGACAATGATGTATTTTTTTTACAGTCTCACAATGTACATGAGTGGTGTTAGCCCACCCTCTACGTAGCACCCCGCCAAAGATATTCGAATATTTCTTTGAAAGCTCGCGCAATGATTTCATTTTTGAAAAAAAGATCACGCTGGATTTTATCGTATCGGTTAAAAGTCAAGGCGGATTTCCCAGCGTCTCGCTCGTGTCCCGTGTGTTCATGCACCGAGACAACGCGCAAAATCTGCTTGCCGCGTTACAACAGATTTTGAATCCGCCAAAGAGAGATGATGGAATGAAGAGTTGACTACAAAGACGAGATGTGGTATAAGAAGGATATATGAAAGATGTTTTCAACACTTTTCTTTGTGGATTATTCGGCGCATTTTTAGGTTATCTTGCGAGTGTCGGATCACCAGAAGTTCAATCCACCGTCATGTGGTTTATGTTCTTTGTTTTTATTGTATTCGCGCTATTTTGGAATGTTGCAGAGTACTCATACAAAAGAGGAAAAGAGGAATCATTTCGGAGCCATGCGTCCGATGCGTCCGACGAGTGGCTGTGATTCGGCCCCCTTTTTCATTCCTTGAAATTGTTGAGTGTGCTCTTGAATTTTTTGTTGCAGGGGGCTTCTTTTTTAAGCTTTTCTCTCGATGAAAAAAATCACTCGTTCGTTGCCGAAGTCAGGTTCCACCCTTTTGCCTCAAGTCCCGCATGCGCGGCCGCGACTTGTGCTTCCTGCTTTGACGATCCTTGACCGACCGCGATAAGTGCCTTGTCGAGGAACACGCCGACCGTAAATTCCTTCGCGTGGTCTGGTCCTTTCTCTTCGAGAACTTTGTAGACAGGAGTGATGCCAAGAAGCTCCTGCGACGTTTCTTGAAATTTACTCTTCGGATCAACGTAGAGCTCATTTTTCAGGATAAATTCGAGATGCGAGAGGATATGCGTACGGATGAATTTTGTGGCCGCATCCATGCCGCCGTCGAGATAAATCGCTCCGAGGATCGCTTCGATCGCGTTCGCAAGGATGTACATGCGCGCCTTCGTTCCCGCGTCTCGTTGTTCGCCTTTTGAGAGAAGGAGAAATTCTTCGAACGCGAGTTGCGTCGCGATCCCCGCAAGCGTCTTTGCGTTCACGAGCGCCGCGCGCCAGTTCGTGAGATCGCCCTCTGGATTCGCGAAATTCTTGAACAGATGCTCGGTCACGATGAGTTCCAGAACCGCGTCGCCTAAAAATTCAAGGCGTTCGTTGTGCGTGTACGCAAAATCCGCATGCTCGTTCAGGTACGAGCGATGCGTGATTGATTGCAGGAGGATCGCTCGGTCTTTGAAGCGATAGCCGAGCCGTTCCTCGAGGATGTCTAAATTTTTCGTCGGGTGGTCGTTCATTGCACGGTTATTTTTTCATTCTGGATTCTTCATTCTTTTTTTCGTTCGATGTGTCCACCTGTTTCTCGATCCCCTGCGCGAGCTGGTTGCGATAGATGGCACCAAGCACGCCGTTCACGAATTTTCCAGACGATTCGCCGCCGAACGTTTTTGCGAGTTCGATCGCTTCGTTGATCGCGACTTTCGATGGGATTTCCGGGTCATGCTTCACTTCATACGTCCCGATCCGAAGCACGTTGCGATCTACGATCGTGATTTTGGGGATCGGCCAGTCTGGCGCGAACTGCGTGATCGTCGCATCAATATCATCCAGATTCGCACCGATGCCCGCGACGAGTTTCTTCGAAAATTCTTTCTCATCCAGCTTCGGCGCAAATTCCTCCAAATTGCGTGTGATGATGCTGGCAAGATCTCCGGCGAAATCATGAAAATCCCACTCATAGAGCGATTGGAGCGCGATGGCGCGCGCGAGGTGGCGGTTTGACATAAAGGGCGAAGAAGTTTGGCCAGAGGATCTGGCCCTGCGAGTTTAGTGGCCGTGCGATGCGTGGAGGGTTTTTTGAAGTTTTTTATCGCGTCCTTTAACATGGATTTTGTGGCCGCGATACTCCGTGGCTCCGGGCGCAGCGTGATGAGAAAGATGGAGCGATCCGCTCTTCGCATCCTTCGCGATCGTCGCAGGAAGCAGAGCAAAATGCGATGCGCGGCGGCGTTTGTCCGAGCTGGTCCGTCGGTGTCCAGGAAGACCCATAACAGGAAATCAATGAATGATAGTGTGATTCTAGCAGAAGGGTGGATAAAGGGCAAGACAGTCGTTGTAGATACTAATAAAGGTTACCCAAACTCTTCGAGTAGATACTAATTCGGT
>CAYIQM010000029.1:0-10167 GCA_964365615.1 uncultured Gammaproteobacteria bacterium
TGGGATATGAATGGATACGAGAACAGTGTCTAGGAGTTATTTAGGGATGGTATAAGGTGGGAAGACGATCCGATCTGGTTGCCGGATGTTTTATGCGGAGGAACCGTCAGAAAACGATTTTATTTTGATGCAAACGGAAAAATGATTTGACAATTGCCCCTACCGAACGCGGCAGAACTCGCGTACCATGTATGTATGTCTTTGAAGGTCATCGCACTTGGGACGGGCGTGTGCGCCGACACGTCACATACACTTGTGAGCCGTCAGCCACCCGGCTTTCTTTTGGATATTGACGGGATGTATCTCCTCTTTGATTGCAGCGAGGGGATTCGATTCCGGCTGAAGAACGTCGAGGTGGATATCTCACAGGTCACGCACGTCGCCGTGAGCCATGCGCATCCGGATCACGCAGCGCTTCCGCAATTCATTCAGTCAAAATTCGTCCGCAATCTCTATGGCGCATCGGATCCGCGTGCAACGGAGCTCCGCATCTATCTTCCGCAAATCCTTGCGCGCGACTTTCCTCAAGTATGGAATTGGCATCAGCCAGAGAATGCTGGACGATATTGGGATGACTTCGTGCCGGAGATCATCGGGATGGAGGATGGTTTTGCCAAAGAAATTTCCGCAAGCGTGACGCTCCGTGCACGTTCTGTCTATCATGGGCATGGACGGCATCCAGCCATGGGATTTCGCGTCGAAACGCCAGACGGCATCATCGCCTACACAGGAGATACGGGCGTCTGTGACAATCTCAAAAAGATTGCAGAGGACACGGATCTTCTCATCGCGGATTGCCAGACGCGCGTGGGCCAGGAATACACGGGCGGCTATGGCCACATGGGGCCGAGGCAATGCGGCGAACTCGCGCTTCGGAGTGGGGTAAAAGAATTATGGCTCACGCATTATTATGATTTCGATACTTCGGATGCGATGCTCGCAGAAGTCCGCGCCGCAGGATATTTCGGAAAGACGATTCTGGCAGTTGATGGGATGGTGTGGCAGTCAACGGCATGAGCATCTGATATACTGAAATCCTATGCACATCATTATCGGCCTCCTCATTGTCGCGATCGGCTTTGTGTTTGTGTGGAAAACGAGAAAATTTATTGATACGTTCGGCTCCATTGATTGGGCGGACCAGAAGCTCGGCGGCGGCGGAACGTCGCTCATGTACAAAACCATCGGCATCGTCCTTATTTTTGTCGGGTTTCTTGCCGTCTTCAATCTCTGGAACGCTTTTTTGGAAGCGACGCTCGGTTCGTTTTTCTTTCCGAAGAAAAATCCTTGAGAGATATGATTGTTCGGAGCGGTACGCAACTCATTCACCCGTTGAAGCTGCTTGAACGCGTGGGGATTCGTGAAGGGCAACGCGTCGCGGATTTGGGATGCGGATCGCTTGGCCATTTCGTTTTTCCCGCGGCGCAGCTTGTCGGAGGCAAGGGCGTTGTGTTTGCGGTGGACATTCAAAAAGGCGTGCTCGAACACATCGCGATGCTCGCAAAGCAACAGCAGGTGTGGAACGTGTATCCCGTCTGGTCGGATATTGATATCTACGGCGCGACGCGCATTGATCCCGCATCGCTCGATCTCACGCTTCTTGTCAACAACCTCTTTTTATCGCAGAACCGTCCGGTCCTCGTGCGTGAGATGGCACGCCTCACGCGGCCCGGCGGGCGTGTCATCGTCGTTGACTGGAAAACGATCGCGAGTCCGCTTGGCCCGACCGTCAACCAGCGCGTGGGGCAGGAAGATGCGCAGAATATCCTGAAAACGCCGCTTTTTGCGTTTCTTGAAGAGTTCGATGCGGGCCCCGAACATTACGGATTGATTTACGTGCGAACAGACGCTACAGTGGAGTGACTATGTTTTGGTTCGAACGAATCCCGCCGCCGTTTGTGCCATTGATTGACCGTCTCATTTTGGTCGTGAGCATATCGTGTGTCGCGATCAGTCTGTTCGCGCCGGTTGCGTATCGTAGATATGTGATGGACCGCATCATGCGCGACGCGATCACAAGTGCCAAAAACACGCTGCTCATTTTTGGTTGTATCGGATTGATTCTGTACGGCTTTGCATTCGAGCGCGTGCCGTATCTTTCGATGCGCATCTTTTGGCTTCCACTCATCGTGTGGTTCGTGTGGAGATGTTTGCGTCACGATCGAAGGATCCGTGTGGAGATACCACAGATTCAACACAAGCGGATGGAACGGGAGAAATTTGAAAAATGGCTGCCGAAGCCGAAGCGTTGATGGGTTGACGTCCATCTCGTACTGTGGCAGCGGTAGAAGAGGGATATGCCACACGAACGACGTTTATTCGGAGATTCTGGCGAAAATCTTGCCGTGGATTTCTTTCAAAAACGCGGCTTCGATGTCGTTGTCCGAAATTGGTCCTGTCCCATGGGCGAGATTGATCTCATTGTGTGGAAGGACGGCGCGACGCATTTTGTTGAAGTGAAGACGCGACGCTCGCTCGAGTTTGGGTACCCGGAAGAATCCATTTCGCCGACAAAGCTTCGCAAGCTCGCACGAACGATTGAAGTGTATCTTGGGAACGCGTCAGATCGGCCACGGAATTATCAAGTTGACGCGCTTGCGATTTTGATTCTGGATGGCAAAGCGCCGGAGTTTCATTACGTGGAGCATATTTTATAGATTTTTTTTGCTCAATCCAGCTATTTTATGTGATTTTGGGGCATATTTTTTTGACATGCTTTCAAATTGTCTGTATCATATTTTCGCTTTGAGCGGATGATGTTTATTGTCTGCAAGAAGCCGAGTTGCAGCTCTGCAAGAAGCCGAGCGCAACCCGCAACAGCCAACCCTCAGATGAGGACTCGCGAAGAATCCTCAAAGGAGATCGTCATGATTCGTGCCTCGCCTCGTCGTTCCTCCCTCACCATCACCAGCGACACCCAAGGCGCCCGTTGCTGCTGATGAACCCCGGCCCCCGATAACCCCCCACCGGCCTCATCAGGCCGCTACCGCCTCACCAAGGCAGAAAGGGGTCTCATCTCATCTCTCGACCTCGTCCGGAAATCCATCGTATCCGGCCGAGGTCACTCTTTTTATACGATGTTCATACAATGAACATCGCATCTCCAAACGAGTAAAATCGGTATCCATCGCGGATGGCTTCATCATAAGCCGCGAGGATTTTTTTTCGTCCCGCGAATGCCGAGACAAGCACAAGAAGCGTAGACTGTGGAAGGTGGAAATTCGTGATGATCGCATCCACAATTTTGAAACGATATCCGGGCGTGATGAAGATATTCGTGAATCCGTGGCGCACGCCGCTCTCAAGCGCGCGCACGGTTGTCGTGCCAACGGCGATGATGCGACCGCCGTGCCGCTTCGTCTCTTTGATCGCGACGAGTGCCGCGTCTGGCACATCAACCCACTCCGCGTGCATGCGATGCTCTTCGAGCGTTTCCGTCTTGATCGGCCGGAAGGTTCCAAGCCCAACATGCAATGTGATCGTCGCAAATCGGATGCCGCGCATCTTGAGTTTTTCGATGAGCTCGGGCGTGAAATGAAAACCAGCCGTGGGAGCAGCGACGGAGCCGATGGAGGTGGCGTACACTGTTTGATAGACAGTAGACGGTAGGCAGTAGACAGTAGCTGGGGACTGTTTGATATATGGAGGGAGTGGGACTTCACCCACTGCGTCCGTCCAGGCGAGAACATCTTCGGGTGAACGTCCAAAGTCAACGAGGATCGTGCCGTCCTGTTTCTTTTCGACGATGCGGCACGACATCCCGTCCGAGAACTTGATGCGCATCTCGGGTTTCAGTTTTCGTCCCGGCTTTGCGAGCGCGAGCCAGTGAGGGCCGTCTGCTCGCAACAGAAAGAGCTCACCTCTGTCACATCGTAATCGCGCCTTGAACACCTTGCTTTCATTCACGATCAGCAGATCTCCTGGCCGGAGACAGTCTCCGAGCTCAAAAAACCGACGGTGCGTCATCGCGCCGGTCTTTCGATCCAGCACAAGAAGCCGCGAATGATCGCGAGGTTCGACCGGCATCTGCGCAATGCGGCCCGCTGGTAGAATATAGTCAAAATCTGACGTATTCATGACCTCACCCTACCAACCCTTGCAAATATTTCCAATGGCTGATACCTTTTCCGTCACAGAGGTATGAAAGCAGAAATCCACCCGACCTATTTCCCCGATGCGAAAATCGTTTGTGCATGCGGGAATGTTCTGACCGCCGGCTCCACCGTCGCGGAGATTCATGTTGAAATTTGCAGCAAATGCCATCCATTCTACACGGGCAAACAAAAACTCGTGGATACCGCGCGTCGCGTTGAGAAGTACACGGCACGCGTCGCGACGCATGCGGCGAAACCGGTTGGGAGCAAGAAAGTGAAAGCGGAAAAGCGCGCGGCGCACAAGGCGGCCAAGAAAGCGCAGAAGAAGCCGACCAAGCTCGACGAAACGTAGGGGATTGGCGTCGCGCGCCTGCCTGCCGGCCAGGCAGGTCGTACGCCGCGCGTCGCTTCGGAATTACGGCGACGCCCGACTTTCGATGAGCGATGTATTGATATTGGGTCCACACTCATGACTGATCTCATTCATGCTGCGCGCGAAGCGCGTGAAAAACTCGCGAAGCTCGAAGAGCTGCTTGCGCATCCCGACACCGCCTCGGATCAAAAACGGTTCAGGGAGCTTTCGCGTTCCTATGCGGATTTGCGTCCGATCGCAGGCGCGGCGGCGAGATACGAAAAGGCCGTGCGTGCCGTCGGCGAAGCAGAGGCGGCGGTCGAGTCAGATGAACCGGAATTGAAGTCGCTCGGACAGGCGGAACTGCCATCCGCGCGCGCGGAACTCGAAAAGGCAACCGCTCTATTTGAGCTCTCTCTCATTCCACGAGACCCGCATGACCGGAGCAACGTGATTATGGAAATCCGCGCCGGAACGGGCGGCGATGAGGCGGCATTGTTTGCGGGCGATCTCCTGCGCATGTACACGCGCTATGCGGAGCGAAAGGGGTGGAAGCTTTCGCTCATGTCCGATTCCATGTCCGAACACGGCGGATATAAGGAAGTCATTTTTTTGATTCAGGGGGACGGCGCGTATGGCCTCCTCAAAACCGAGATGGGCGTGCATCGCGTCCAACGAGTTCCAACGACAGAAAAAACGGGACGCATTCATACATCTACGGCGACGGTCGCCGTGTTGCCAGAAATTGAAGAAACGGAAATTATCATTCAGTCGAAAGATCTTCGCATCGACACGTTTTGCGCCGGTGGCAAAGGCGGACAGTCGGTCAACACGACGTATTCCGCCGTGCGGATCACGCATCTTCCAACGGGGGTCGTCGTCAATTGTCAGGATGAGCGTTCGCAATTGCAGAATCGAGAGCGAGCGATGACGATATTGCGTTCACGGCTTTGGGAGATGGAGGAAGAGCGCAAGCGGAGCACGTTGGATGCGGAGCGTCGCGCGCAGATCGGGACCGGTGAACGGTCGGAAAAAATCCGTACCTACAACATCCCGCAAGACCGCATTACGGACCATCGCATCAAAGAGTCGTGGCACAATATTGCGACGATTCTCGACGGCGATCTTGCGACGGTCATTGCGGCGGTTCAAAAGGGAGAGCAAGCAACCCGTCTGGTCGTAGCATCAGCAATCCATCCTTCATGAGTCTCTGGACCATTGCGCGGATCCAATCAAGATCCGCGATCGGATCGTATGTTTCATCAATGTTCGGACCGAGCGTCTCGATTCGCGCGCGTCCGCGCGTCCGCACCCAGGCGAGGATGCGTCCGCGGTACATCCGGTCCGGATATTTTTTGTTGACGTGGCGGCTCTCAACGACACGCGTCCGCGCTCGGTATCTCGCAAGATGCCGCAACGTTTTCTCAAGATGTTTCGGCAGGAATTGCTCGCGCGCGCGGCAGACATTTTTGAGCGGGCAGACGTCGCAGCGCGGCCGTTGCGACAGGCAGATCGCGGAGCCGATATCCATGAGCGCCTGAGGCACGTCCCAATGCGCGTTGCATTCCGGGATCGCTCGACGAAGCGCGCGAGAGATGCTGGCATCATCCGCACGTTCTGGAAACCGAATGCCGAGGAGCGCACGGCCCGCAACGCGTCTCACATTTGTGTCAATGACAATTGTGCGCACATGATTCACAAATTCTGTCAGTGCCGCAGCCATATAGGGTCCAACGCCTTTCAGACGGCGCCATCCCACCTCGGAGGTCGGAATGCCATGAGAGATGACATCGAGTGCCGCATCGCGCGCATAGAGCGCACGACGGTTATATCCGAGACCGGCCCAGTGGGTAATGAGTGTATGCGTTGACGCGTTCGCGAGTCGTTTCCACGATGGGAACGCCTTGATCCATGCACCGTATTTTGGCACGACACGATCCACCTGCGTCTGTTGCAACATGAGTTCGGACATAAAAATCCGATACGGATCGCGCGTGTTCCTCCACGGCAAATTTCGTTTGTGCCGCCGATACCATGCGAGGAGGCGCGCGATTATTTTTTGAAATCGAGCGTCGCGAGAATGTGCTCGGTTGTTTTTTCGTCGAGTGCGATCCACAAAAGATGTGTGAATTGGCCGTTAGAACGGACGCGGAGAATCGTGATCCCAATCCCATCCGTTCCCAAGCCGCGTACGCCTTCGAGCACGCGGCCGTCCACGGCATAGATTCGTGAAGAGGTTGCGGAGACGCGAGCAACGGTTTCCCGAAACGTTTTGTCCTCATAGGCACCAATGTATCCCGGCCATGTCGTTGCGGCGAAGATTGGGCGCTTCACGGCAACGCCAAATTCCGGCAACACCTGTTCCACCCACGTTTTCTGAACGCGTGGCGACGGGAGCGTCGGACGGATCGCGGTCGCGAGCAATTCTTTTTCTTCGCGCAGTCCGGTCATCATCTGCTGCGCTTTGAAAATTTCTTCATTCGCTGCCGCCAGCTTTTGATTCGCCGTTTTGATGGTTTGTTGCGCTGCCTCTTGGGCCGCGTTCGCTTCTCGGCGCGCATGGGATGCGAGATCCGCAAGGTGCTCTCGATCTTCATTCGCTTGTTTGAGGAAGAACGCCATACCGATCCCCACGGCGAGCGCGCCAAGAAGGATGGAGAGAAGAATAGATGCCGCACGTCTCATAGGATGTCGCGAAGATGCATCTTTGCTTCTTCCTGTGTCGTGATTTTGCCTGCGTCTCGCAACGTTTCGATTTTTGCGATGATCTCGCCCATGCGAGGCCCGGGTTTGACCCCAAGTGCCAAAAGATCACGTCCTTGGATCAATGGCTTAATCGGTTCTGCATCAAAGCGAAATTTTGCCACAGTTGTTGCGACGAGATCGCCATGCAGATATGGACCCGTTTTGACCTCTGGGAGACTTCGGCCGCGATAATCCGCTTCCGCGGCCGCAACGAGCACGCGCCAGGATGTCGGATGAATGCGCTTCAAAAGTTTGCGGACCGCGTTCGCATACGATTCCTCGGTCAATGTCTGTTTCTCCATGAGCTGCTTATAGAGCATGCCGGGTTTGAGGTGGTCTTTGACGATGGCGATAGTGGCGTCTCTCACACGCTCGCCAAATGCAAGGCGGCCGAGGAGCGAACGTGTCGGCTCGATCCCTGCCTCTTCGTGGCCGAGCGAACGGATGCGACCATCGAGACGCGCGGTTGTCCCTGGTTTCCCGAGATCATGGCAGAGCGCGCCAAGCATCACTTCGAGCTGTTCTTCCGTCGAAAATCCGCGCGTCGAATCGCGGATGATTTCCGCCGCACGATCAATCACCATCATTGTGTGTATCCAGACGTCGCCTTCCGGATGCCATTCCGGTTCCTGTTCTGTCCCGATCATCGCGGAGAGTTCCGAAAAATCGTTTGCAAGGATGCCGAGCGCGCGCGCAAGCTCAAAGCCGATGGATGGCCGTTGCGCTTTGAGAAGGAGCTTTCGCAATTCTTCTGTGACGCGTTCCGGAGCAAGTTCCGCGAGATCGTCTCGTGCGACCATTTGACGCATGAGGTCGAAGCTGATCGGTTCGACCGTGAGCCCAAAGCGGGCGACAAATTGGATCCCTCGATACACGCGAAGTGGGTCATCTTGAAATGTGACCGAGTCTACGACGCGAAGAACGCGGTTCTCGAGATCTTTTACGCCGTCGAAAGGGTCAAGGATCTCTCCGGTCAGCGGATCAGCGGAGATGGCGTTGATCGTAAAATCACGACGCCGCGAAGCCTCGCGCGTATTTAATCCAGGATCCGCTGTCACGATAAATCCGGTATGCCCGCGTCCGGTCTTCGACTCGCGGCGTGGGAGGGAGACATCGAATTCGATATCTTCACCGAGATGGATCTTGAACACGCCAAACGATCGCCCGACGAAGTTTACGAGTCCTGGCGCGAGCGTTTCGAGGAGTTGTTCGAGCCGATCTGGCGCGACGCCGTAGACTTCGAGATCAATATCTTTTGGTTGCCCACCCAAAAGGACGTCGCGCACGAATCCGCCCACGAGGAGGGCGTGCGGCGAAGCTGCAAAGGCCGGGTCTTGTGGGATGGCACGGATCGCATGCGCGAGGCGTTCCGCAGCTTCAACGAGCCGCGGTTCTTGTTTCAAAAATCGTTCGCGAAACATAATGCTAGCGTAATCAAATGCGGACAATTTGTCACGGGGCAAAAGAAGGGTTATGCTGCTGCCGCTTGGGCCGTTAGCACAGCTGGTAGTGCGCCTCGTTTGCAACGAGGAGGTCGTCGGTTCGAATCCGACACGGTCCAATCAAAAAACACCCAGATACACATCGGAGTGTTTTTTGATTGGTTGAGCAGAAAGTCGGCGAGAGAGGTGTGGTTCAAGTTGAGATCGAATTCGAGATCGAGCAGCTCTGATTTTTTGGCGTGGCACACAGAAAAAAATGCTACAATGAACCTGCGATGAAGCTTATATCCTTAACCACACGGCGGGGTTGATTGATCTGGATTGGTTGAGTGGAAAAAAATCAGATAAGATATCTACATGCCACACAACAAAAAATTAGGATACGATCTTGCTACTGTATCTGAACCAGCAGCAGATGGGATGGACGTGCAGACGAATCCCTTTGCAAAAAAGATTGAAACAAGTAAGCCACCTTCCACCCCTCGAGAAACGCTCTTCGCTTCTGTACATGCGTTGGTGCCGGATTCATTCTGGTCGCATCGCGCTGGGAGAAAGGAAAAATATCCATCACGTCTTGTCGGCAAAGGCGGCGAGCATCTTGTATTTGAATTCGATGACGTGAAACATCGGGGCATCGTCCACAAGATCAATTTTCTTCAAACGCTTCCGATCCTCCGTGCTCATCTTGCTGGAGAAATTCAGCGCAAGAAAGCTCTTGAACAAATGGAAGAAGCAATGCTTGAACGTCTGAGTCAACTCAAGGAGTTACGCCAGTATTTCGGCGCTTCCGCTGTGCCGATGCAGCGCTTCCTGATTCGAGACGTGCCTGTCACGAGAGAGATTGTTGACCAACTGTTCCCGGGCAGTATCAAAGAAAATGAAGAGATTCCGAAAACACTCCCGGCATGGGGGTCAATTCAGCATCGTGTGGACCTCCCTCCTAAAACGACCGTTTCTCTGACAGCGAATCGTTATCCTGAAAACAGAATCGGCGCTTCTTCCAAACGGAAAACGACGGGTTTCAAAGGTGTGTATGATGCTAGCTACGATATTCTCGTAGGCAAAAAAGTAGCTATAGATCCAGCAGTCCAGCGATCTCACGTGCTCAATCTCTATCCAGCTCTTCATCAAATCGCGGAAAAAGTGGAAGACGATCCTTCATTCAAAGCGAAGCTGCGGGAGACGGTCATCAAGCTGATCGCCTATAGCGATGACACAAAAGTCGCGCTTGATTTTGTGGGTGAAAATAATATTGCCCTTGTTCAGAGTCAAAACGGTTGGGAACTCAAAATGCCAGACCCGCTTCCTTTGTATGATTACACATTCTTCGATCTGCAAATCGCATGTCAAGCCTTAAAACTTGGAAAGCCCGTGCCCGAAGATATCAGAGGCGCTGTCAAGAACGCCTTGAATACCGTGCGTGTCATCAATGCGCTCGCGCTTCTTTCCGGCGTGACGGAGCGCTTGAGGGTTCCAAGTCTGGAAACCGTCTCCGGGATACAGTGGCGACGTGAATTTGAGCTGGAGTGAATGA
>CAYIQM010000030.1:0-10024 GCA_964365615.1 uncultured Gammaproteobacteria bacterium
ATCAACTGGACGTTCACACGCAAAAAGGCGGAGAAGACCATGGGAATAAGATATGCAAATCTAAAGGGATGAGATAGTAGTGGTCTGGTCTGTCTAGAACGTCCACTGTTTGTGCTTGCAATGGTACTATATCCGCATGCGCAACCCGATCCGTGGACTGATGCGACGACTTGGCCCAGGCTTTATCACCGGTTCATCGGATAACGACCCCTCCGGCATTGCAACCTACACCCACGTCGGCGCAGCGTTCGGTTTCGGGATGCTCTGGACCGCTTTTGCAACGCTTCCCTTTATGATCGCGGTGCAAGAAATGTCCGCGCGTATCGGCATGGTTGCGGGCGACGGCATCACGATGGTGCTCCGAAACCGCTATCCAAAATGGCTCCTATGGCTCTTCGTCTCGCTCATTCTCATCGCGAACACGATCAACATCGGCGCGGACCTTGGAGCCATGGCCGATGCCGCGCATCTCCTCCTTCCGCACGTCTCGTTCACGGTATTGGCGCTCTTCTTTACGTTCCTCATTCTCGTTCTTGAGATCTTCATCACCTATAAAACATACGCGATCGTCCTCAAATGGTTTGCCATGAGCCTCCTAAGCTACGTCGCAACCGCGTTCATCGTGACGACAGATTGGAAAGACGTGTTGACGCATGCCGTGATCCCGACGATTTCATTCAATCATGATTTCATGCTTGCGCTTGTTGCCGTGTTCGGCACTACGATCTCTCCCTATCTTTTCATTTGGCAATCACATGAGGAAATTGAGGAAGAAATCGCGGAGGGCCGGACCGCGCGCGCGATGCGCAAAGGCGCAACACGAAAGGAGATAAAAACGATGCGCACGGATACGGTCATTGGCATGACGTTCTCACAATTCGTCACGTTTTTCATCATCACGACGGCAGCCATGACATTTTTCCGGCATGGACTCCGAGATATTCAAACGGCAGCCGAAGCGGCCAAGGCACTCGAACCGCTTGCGGGACGTTTCGCGGAATTCTTATTCGCGATTGGGATCATCGGCACAGGCCTCCTCGCGGTTCCCGTGCTCTCCGCGTCGGCCTCCTACGCGCTCTCCGATGCGTGTCACTGGTCCGAAGGACTCTACAAAAAATTCCGCGAAGCGCACGGGTTCTACGGCATCATTACGCTTTCAACGCTCATCGGACTCCTGATAAACTTTATCGGGATCAATCCAATCAAAGCACTCATTTGGACCGCAGTGCTGAACGGCCTCGTAACCCCGCCGCTCATCGCCATCATGCTCCTCATCGCAAACAACCCAAAAATCATGGGAAAACGGGTGAATAGCCGGCTTTCGAACGTGTTCTGCGGTGCGACGCTTATTGGCATGACGATTGCCGCGATCCTCCTCTTCGTGTTGTAATACGTTTTCGTGCTTCCTATGCATCCGCTTTTCTTTGCCGCGCTCCCGATCCTTTCGACGTTCATTGGCGGTGCCGTCGTGCTCCGCTGGAAGCGCGATCTCCACCCGTGGCTTTCCCTCTCCGGTGGGATTCTCCTTGGCGTCGCGTTTCTTGATCTGCTTCCGGAAGCGATCGAACACGGCACGAAGAGCGGGCTCGCGGTGCAGACCGTTTTGACTGGCGCGCTTCTCGCAATCCTCGCGTTCCATCTCCTTGATGCGATTTTCGCGGTCCACGCGCATCATGACCACGCGAGCGGTGAGCCCGTCGAACCATGCGGCAATGAACACCACCGGACAAAAGGTTGGATTCGCGCATCCGGAATGATCCTGCATAGTTTTTTCGATGGGCTTGCGATTGGCGGCGGATTCGCGATCGATCCGAAACTCGGACTTCTCATCACGCTTGCCGTTGTGATGCACGATTTTTCCGACGGCATGAGCACGGTCACAATTTTGAAGCATGCGCTCGGCGATGCGCACCGAAGTATCCTTCCAATGCTCGTCCTCGATGCGCTCGCGCCCTTCATCGGGTCGTTAGTTGGAATGGCGCTCGCGCCACAACAGGGGATGATTGCACTCATGCTCTCCGTCTTCTCCGGCTTCTTCATATTCCTCGCGCTCTCGGAACTCTTGCCGCAAGCCCATGCCGGAAAACACTCGCGCAAATTTGGAATTTTTCTCACGGTGTTTGGCATCGCGATGGTGGCGGTATTCCGATCAATTGCGGATGTGTAGCTCTGCTCATCTTTTTCGCACCCCCTCATCTCCCACTTCGCTAGGGGAGATCTGATTTGTAACAAATCCTCCCCTTACGAAGGGGAGGTTGGAGGGGTGTATACGAGACGCGGACGCTAGAGGTACAGTATTTTCGATATGCCCGAGGATGCGCGTTTGATCACTCCAGAATCCGAACCGCGAGAGACAGCGTTTGAGTTGTCGTTGCGACCAAAAACGCTCGCGGAATTCATTGGCCAACCAAAAGTCAAAGACAACCTTTCGATCTTTCTCGAAGCTGCACAGAAGCGCAACGAGCCATGCGAACACGTTCTCCTGTACGGACCTCCGGGACTTGGGAAGACAACGCTCGCGCACGTGATCGCAAAAGAGATGGGCGCGACCATCCGCATCACGAGCGGTCCGGCACTTGAGCGCGTGGGCGACCTGGCCGCGATCCTCACGAATCTCGAAGAAGGCGACATCCTTTTTATCGACGAAATTCATCGGATGAACCGGAACATCGAAGAAGTTCTGTATCCGGCCATGGAGGACTACGCGCTCGACATCGTGATTGGAAAAGGGCCGACCGCGCGCACGCTGCGTTTGGATCTCAAACGATTCACGCTTGTGGGCGCGACGACGAAAGTAAGCCTCCTCTCAGCCCCGCTTCGCGACCGATTCGGCTCGATCTACCACCTCGACTTTTATGGCCATGACGAAATGACGGCGATCGTCCGGCGCACCGCAGATCTTCTTGATGTCCCGATTAACGAGGAACCCGCACGGCTCATCGCCATGCGCTCGCGACGGACGCCGCGCGTTGGAAACAGGCTGTTAAAACGCGTGCGTGATTTCGCGCAGGTGAGGGGGAATGGTATGCTTGATGCGACGACCGTTGACCGCGCGCTCGATGCGCTCGAAATTGACCCGCGCGGACTCGATGAAACCGATCGGAAACTCCTCCGGTTGATCGTCGAGAAGTTTGGCGGCGGACCCGTCGGCCTCACGACGCTCGCAGCGGCAACGAACGAAGAAGTCGCGACGCTTGAGGACGTAATCGAGCCGTTCCTTCTCCAAGAAGGCCTGCTCGACCGCACGCCCCGTGGCCGCATCGCAACCGAACTTGCGTATCAGCATTTAAAAATCCGACGAGAATCGGCCAATCAAAAATTATTTTCTGAATAGCGACTTTCAGACTTTATAGACTTTCAGACTTTAGACTATGCTCCCACTTTCCTATTTCCTTCTCGCATGGATCATCTTGCTTGCGATCTTCGGTCTTGTCGCGCTTATTTCGATCATGCAAATGTTGCGCTACGGCGTTGTGGGAATCGGCACATACCTCTCAACGATCTTGTTTCTCTTGGTATCGATGGTGGTCGTACTGGGCACCGGAATTTTCCTCACAAGAGTTGATTGGACACAAAGCATGAACCTCTACGGCACTCTGGAATCAACACAGATTTTCTAATTTTATACGATTTTTTGTTCACTGTACACTGTACACTGTCCACTTCCCCAATGCTCGATCTCCATCATCTCCCCGGATCAGAACTTGAGGAGAAAACCACTCTCGTTTTTCGACGACATCCGCTCACCCTGCTGCCGCTCATCCTTTCGATGCTGCTCCTCTTTGTGCTGCCTCTCGCGGTCTATGCCATCATTCGTGCACAATATCCCGAAGCGATGGAATCCGTCATTTTTCTTCCGCTCTTTGCGCTCAGCGCGAGCACGTTTTTCCTCATGGGCTGGCTCTTCACTTTTCAGCTTTTTATTGATTGGTGGCTCGACATGTTTATCCTGACGGACAAACGCATTCTCGACATTGAGCAAAAAGGATTATTCGGCCGTGTCGTTTCCGAGTTGCGACTGTATCGTGCACAAGATGTGACCGCGGAGATTAATGGCTTTTGGCATTCGATGTTTGACTACGGAACGATCTTTGTGCAGACGGCCGGAGAAATTGAACGCTTCAAATTTGAATATATCTCGCATCCGAATCTTGTTGCGAAAATGATCCTCGAATGGGCCGAGTTGGATCGCAAAGCACATCTCGAGGAAGCTGTCGAGGAGTTCGGAGTGCCGGGTAAACCAAAGACAGAAACGTGATCACGCTACAGCTCACTTATACGCCCTCCGCAGCTCCGTTCCTGTGTAAAAATGCGCGAGGATGCGATCGTATATCTTGCCGTCGGCGGCCATGCCGAGCGCGCCGGTTGCGGAAAGACCAACACCATGACCCCAGAGTGTGCGACCATTGTCCCATGGAACGGGCACGGACATGAGCCATGCGTACGGACCGCCGCCCCACACCTCGGTCCACGAGCGCGTGCGTCCGTCTGACCGAGAATAGTACGGCGTGAGTGCGAGCTTGCCTTGATACGTTACGATCTGCCCGCGCGTCGCTTCCACGGCCGCAACGACATTCGGATTCCGCGACTCTGCGCCGTACCCACGGTAGACCTGGTCATACTTCCCATCCACCGTGTAATTTTCATCCGCGTGCTTCGTGCCGCGCTGTACATGATACATCGCGTACGTTCGCGCGGCGGTCAAGAGCGCACGCTGGTATTCTTGCGGGCTGGAGTTCGATGTCTCTCCGATCCCCTTCAGATACCACTCGATCGGAAGCTCGTTGATGATCCAAACAGAATCCGTCGCCTTCGCATAGCGAAGCTCAAGCTTGCCACGGAATGTATTGTCATTCGCGCCAGGGAGCCACGACACGGGACGAGAAAAATCCGTCAATTCGAGAGGCGATATCCCATCCGACGCGGATGCGACATAGACACCGGATGTCTGGCTCGTGCAGCGCGGACCGAATGCACGCGAAACACCGGTTGTACGATCGTATGTGACGGTGATGCTCTCCCCTGCTTCAAAGCGGCAGATGAGATTCCCGCTCTCGGTGAGAGTGAATCCTCCGGTAACAGCGCGCGCGATCATCTGATCATCCGTTGTCGCAAACAGGCCAACGCGAATCATCGGCTCATTCGGAAGCGATGATACGTCTCCGGAGAGGGGAACTGGATTCAATGCGGACGTCGAATTTGGTGCTTGCGCACTTGAGGTCGGTGCAGGAGTAGATCGTACCGGTTCCAGCTCGATATATCCGTCCTCTGTCACGGTGATTGGGATCTCAATCGTTCCCTCTTCAACGATATGATTGTCCGCGTAGAGCTGAAAGTTTGCCGTATAGCTCCCCTTTTTTGACGGCACTTTGATGGTAAATCCGATGAACCCGATCTCGCCCGACGCCGTCGTCTTCACGCTACTCACGGCTTCGTTCGCGGAGAGCCATGACTCGTCGCGCACGCTCGAGCGTTTTCCCGAGAGCGCGGGCTGGACACCGGCGAGGCGAAGCGACATCGTCCCCCATTCCGCTGTCCCGATATTCTTAAAACCATACGTGAGCGCGAGGCGTCCGTTGCCAAGCAGCGTCACCTCTTTTGCGGAACGAAGGAGAAGAACGGCTTTGTAGAGGCCAGACGCGGTTGAGGATCCGTCAACAAGCGTTGGATCTACGCCATTCAGAATTCCTTTGGCGATATAGTCGCGCGGCGTCGTGACAAAAATCGGAAGCGACACGTCGCCGCCCGTGATCCACGCTCTATCTCTCGGACCGTGCCCACCATCTGATGGGAGCGAGGTGACAGATCTGACACCGAGACGGAACGGCTCGTTATATTTTCCAGGAGTGCTGGGGGCACGGAGTTGGAGTTCAAAGTGACCAATCGCTCCTGGTTTTACCTGTGCTTCTTTCAAAACAACCGCCTGCGTATCGCTCTTCCATGAAGAATCTCTAAAAGGACTCCTGCGCGTATCCGTACCTGTATAAAGCGAGATAGATTTTTTTCCGTCGCGCATCCACGTCGTCGCACCCGTATTCTTGAACGCGAGCGTCACGACCGTGTGTCCGAGCGGATCAAGCTGCCATTCGATTCCGCCGCGGTCCACGAGTTCAGCGCGATATGAATCGAACGTCGGTGAGACGGTCGCGGAACTACTCGTCGGACTTTGAACTGTGGACTTTTGACTGTGGACTGTCCCTCCCCTCACCCTCACCGTGAGGGTCGTCGTGGAACCTTTTATCCACTGATGCGGGCCGTAGGACAGAAGAAATCGTTCCCGATACGTTCCCGGCGTTTCTGGCGCCGTGATCCGGAACGTCGCGGTCGCACGTCGCCCCGGCTTCACCGTCTTCTCCATGATGACAGCCGGCAGATCATCCGCAAGCCATGACGGATGTGAAAGGATGGACGAGCGGCCGTAGAGATACACGGCCGTGCCGGACACCGATCCCTTCCATGTCTTTGATCCACTATTCGTAAAGACAAACGTCACGTTTCTCACCTGCCCCGGAGTGAGCTCGATTGTGTACGTTGACGCATGCGCCTGATACGGCAAAACCGCGACAGAGGCAGAAGCGAACGACACAACGCCAAACACGCTGAAGAGCGGAACGAAGAGAATTGAACGCCGAAAATGCATGATATTTTTTCTTACAGAGAAATACCCCGAAGCATTACGGAGCATAGCATTTTGCGCGGTTTCGTGGGAAAATCTTGCGCATGAGTACTACGCGCGCGCTTGCATGGAACACCGGCGTCCAAATCGCGGGGAAAGTCGTTTCGACCGCCATCGGCGCGGTAATCATCGGTCTCATGACGCGTCATTTGGGACAAGAGGGGTTTGGCATGTATTCGACGGCGAATGCGTATTTTCAAATTTTCGCGATTCTTCTTGATCTCGGGCTTGCGATCATGCTCGTCCAGATGCTTGGGGAGCATGCGGGAGACAAGACCTATGAAGATCGGGCTGTCAGCGCGACCTTCACGCTCCGGATTCTCATCGCCCTTTTCCTCCTCGGGATAGCTCCTTTAATCGGACTTTTCACAAACTATCCCTCCATCCTCAAACTCGCGCTGTTTGCGATTTGGGGATCGTTCTTCGCAAGCGCATTGAGTCAGATCGTCGTCGGCGTCCATCAGCGCCACTTTCAAATGCATGTCGTCGCGGCGGCCGAGATCGCAGGACGTCTGGTCCTCCTCGCGGGGATTCTCGTCGCGCGAAAACTTGGTTGGGGTCTCGTACCGATCGTCCTCCTCGTCTCGCTTGGCAGCCTCGTGAACTTTACGATCATCACGCTCGTCGCACGCCGGCTCGCGTCTTTTAGATGGAATTGGGACCCCGTGTTCTGGCGCATTCTCCTCGGTCGCTCCTGGCCGATCGCGACTTCCATCCTCTTTTCTCTCGTGTATTTTAAAGCAGATACGCTCATCCTTTCCATCGTCCGTCCGTTCGAAGAAGTCGGGCTCTACGGTGCCGCATATCGCGTCCTCGAAATTCTCGCTTCTATCCCGTTCATGTATACCGGCGTGCTACTGCCGCTCCTTGCAAAGGCATGGGTGACTAAAAATGTGGCGCGGTTTCAATCTCTATTCCGCAACTCGCTCGTGGCCATGACGCTCCTCGCCGCGCCGATGATCGCGGGCGTGTTTGTGCTCGGAGAACCGATCATGACGCTCATCGCGGGTCCGAACTTTATCGCGTCCGGCATCGTCTTAAAAATACTGATCATTGCAACGGCCATCATTTTCGTTGGGACGGTCTCATCGCACGCAATTGTTGCGCTCGATGCGCAACGCAAGATGCTCATCATCTACTCTGCCGTCGCGATCGTGACGGTTGTCGGCTATCTCCTCACCATCCCGCGTTATGGCATGTGGGCTGCGGCATGGCTCACCGTCGGTTCGGAGTTCTGCGTCGCGCTCGGTTCCACCGTCATCGCCCTCCGAATTTCACACACGCGGCTCGACCCTATTCCCTATCTCAAAATCCTCTTCGCAACTGCGCTCATGGCACTCGCGATCTTTCCCCTCCAACGCCTCTGGCTCCCGATTCCGATCCTCACGGGCGCAATCCTCTACGCCGCGCTTATCCTCGTCTCCGGAGTCATCTCATGTGACACGCTCCGCAAACTCCTTTCCCTCCATCAAACGGACAAAACGCCGGATATTCCATTTTGACAAAATGGTGTACACTCCGCGAAACATATGATGCCCACGAAACTTTTTTTCACCAAAGGCGTTGGACGACACAAAGATTATCTCACGTCGTTTGAACTCGCCTTGCGCGATGCGGGAGTCGCAACCTGCAACATCGTCACCGTCTCATCTATCTATCCCGCAGGCGCGAAACGGATCAGCCGTGAAGAAGGTGTGAAGCTGATCACACCCGGACAGATTACATTCTGCGTCATGGCGCGGAACGCAACAAATGAACCGAATCGCCTCATCGCGAGTTCAATTGGCGTCGCGCTCCCGACGGATCCGAATCATCACGGCTATCTTTCCGAACACCATCCATTCGGCGAAACGGATGAGAAAGCCGGCGAGTATGCCGAGGATCTTGCCGCAACCATGCTTGCGACCGTGCTCGGCATTGAATGTGACATGGCGGCGGCATGGGATGAACGCGAGCAGCAATATAAGATGTCGGGGAAGATCGTCAAAACATTCAATATCACTCAATCTGCGCAGGGCGACAAGAATGGTCTGTGGACGACCGTCGTCGCGCTCACGGTGCTGTTGCCGTAGGGGTGAGATGGTAGGCAGTAGACAGTAGGCAGTAGCGATATGAAAAAATTGATCCTCTGGTTTCCTCTTGTATTTCCACTCTACGTTCTCCGTTTCAAACTCGGTCCACTCCCTACAACCGCGCTTGAACTTGCGTTTGTCGCGCTTGCGATTTTCGTCACATGGAAAAATGGATGGAGGATGTGGTGGGATGGATTTGAGGAAACAAAAAATTGGCATCTCCCCGCCGCGTTTTGGATACTTGCGACGCTCACTGCGGTCGCAGTCGCACCAAACCATCTTGCGGCGTTCGGACTCTGGCGCGCTTATGTACTGGAACCGATGCTCTATGCGCTCCTTCTCGCAGCGATAATAAAAAATGACGAAAACCGCGTAACGGTGCTCATGGCACTTGTCAGTGCCGTGACGTTTGTCGCAGGATGGTCCATCCTTCAATACCTCGGACTTCTTCCAATCCCGCATCCATGGGATACGAATTTCTTCACGCGTCGCGCAACAGGGCCCTTCCCATTCCCGAACGCCGTGGCGCTATTTTGTGCGCCGATCGCGGCGCTGTGTGTCGGAAAACTCGTCGGGCGTCGGGCACCGCGCCCGCCATCGCTGCGCTCAGGTGCTGCGGGCGGGTCGGGCGTCGTTCAATCAGCGACGTGCGACGTGCGACGTGCGACGTGCGCTTCTTGGCTCGGTTTTATTACCGGTACCCTCGCGACGCTCCTCGCCAAAAGCGTGGGTGGGTTTCTTGCGATTCTTGTTACGACGCTTATCGCATTGTTCTGGAGCAAAAAAACGCGAAGCGCGACGTGCGTCATCTTGATCGTGCTCGCGGGGGCGATCGCGATCACGCCAAAACTCCGCACTCCCATCATCTCCTCTCTCACATTCAACGAATGGTCCGGGAAGGTACGGCTCATCACTTGGCGCGAGACGTGGCAGATGCTCAAAGATCGCCCGATCTTCGGCGCAGGACTTGGCGGCTACCCAACGGCGATGAAGCCGTATCATACCCACACGGCAATTGAGATCTTCCAATACCCGCACAACCTGCTCCTGAATCTCTGGAGCGAGACCGGCCTGCTCGGCATCGTGGCGTTCGGATGGATGTGTGTGACGTGGATCAGGCAGTCAAAAGTCAAAAGTCAAAAGTCAAAAGTCATTCAAACGACTTTCGACTTTCGACTTTCGACTCTTCTACCCTTAATCGTCATCCTCATTCACGGCCTCGTGGATGTTCCCTACTTTAAAAACGATCTGGCGTTTCTCTTTTGGACGCTGGCGA
>CAYIQM010000031.1:0-9781 GCA_964365615.1 uncultured Gammaproteobacteria bacterium
CGCGCCATCAATGCGATAGACATCGAAAAAATCAAACTCCGAAAGATCGCCGCCGTCAAACGTCACGGTTCCAATCGTGCCGATGAATCCACCGCCTGGCCGAAGCTCATCCGCATTCTGAAGAAGCACGAGCGACCGATGCGGCCCAGATACTCCAGCGAACGAGAGGCCGATCTCGACGAGCGGTGCCGCATCGTCGAGCGAACGCTTCAAGACGGGGAGCGCGTCGGCAAATGGCTTGAGTGCACGGCGGAGCGGCGAGATGAGATCATGCTCTGGAACGCGTTTCCACAATTCAAGCGCAAGATCAATCTTGTCGCGCGCGAGGCGAAGAGAACGAAGGGAACTCGCGAGTGCCTTCAGAACGCCGCGTTTCTCTTCTTTTGAGAGGTCTTGATAGGAATGCGAGCGAGCGAGAGCGATGCCGTTCTCTCCAGATGCGCCTCCGCGTGTCACGGCCTGAAACACGGTGAGTAAATCCTTCGCTCCCTCAAGCGTTTGCCGTCCCGCGACCACGACGTCTTCAAGCGCGCGAATCTGGGGTCCGCTGCCCGGGAGATTTCGCAAAAATCCAAACGAACGGAGCGCATCTCGCAGAGACTCGAGCGAGACTTCCATCGCGGCAAGATCATTCGTTGCGGCCTCCGCATCTTGCGCGCGAATGTGCGTCGCGGCACGAAGAAGCGCGGCGCGCGTCTCTTGGACGGCGATCGCGGCGCGGCTGATCTCGATGCCAAGCGGCACGGCCGCGGCGAATAGAATCAATACAATAAGAATCACCGCTCCCTTCACCCACGAACGTTTTTTAGAAAAATGTGGCATCTCGTTCTGCATGATGTCGTATGATGATCACTTCAATGAATTCCGGGGCGACGGTTGCCCGCGATACTTCCAAAAGTATCTTACCGCACTTGCAATATGCGCGCGCGAAACCGGATGCGCAAACCCGAGCCACCAATACCGAATGTCGCTTTCGCGCTGAAGGTAATGAATGAACGTCGAGACGGGCGCGTAACACACTTTCCAGCCTTTTGTCCATGCGCGACGGCAGAGATCAACGTCTTCAAAATACATAAAAAACCGTTCATCAAAGTGTCCGATCTCTTCGAGCGCACGACGCCGCAGAAGCATAGCCGCGCCAAAAATACCGTCCACGTCGTGCACCGATGTCTCGTCCACATCCTTCATGAGGAACCGCTCAAGGGCGCGACGGCCCCAAGGCGTACGGCCGAGCGGCGTGCGGCGATAGATCGGGATGAGCGTCGTATGGAACCGATGAAACGTCCGCTGGAGCGTCGCGTTTGGATGAAGAACTTTTGGCCCAACAATACCGACCTCCGGATGCGCGTCCGCGAATGCGAGAAGCTTTTCCATCTCTCCGATACAAACGGTGAGATCCGGATTGAAGAGCATGAGATACTCGCCGCGCGCCTCGCGGAACGCCAAGTTGTTCCCGGCGCCGAACCCAACGTTCCTCGGCGCGTCAATCACCGTGACCCACGGAAACCGTTCGCACACCATCTCGCTTGTCCCGTCCCCCGGCGCATTATTCACGAGAAAATACTCAAATGGAAACGAAAACCGAGCGGCACTGACCCCATTCAGAAGGATTCGAACCAAATCCGGCGTCTTATAGCTCACCGTGACAAAAGAGACTTTCATACGAACCACCGACGCATGTCGCGGCCGGACACGCGGACTTCTGGGGCACACGCACGACGTTTGTACCACATGCGTCTTATCCCAAGCAGCGCGGCGCAATTCCCCTTCAAGACAGCCCACGAGACGAAGGAGGCGAAGCCCTTTGCGATCTCATACGGAATAATCCGATGCGCGTGAAAGAGGAGATTGGGGAGTTCCTCGTTTTTCATGAGGAGCCACAGATGGTTGCGCGTGGAAAGATAATTGATGAACGGCGATTTTTTTTTGCGCAGATTCCATGCGGTCAAAATCCCTCCACTCGGGAGAGAGGGTGCGCGACGATGATGCCACGCGCGCGCGTCCGGCACGAACCGCACTCGCATCCCGAGTCGTCGCATACGCCAAGCCAGATCCACGTCTTCTTGGTAGAGGAAGAAATCCTCATCAAAAAATTCTCCGCCGATCTTTGCCGCGACAAGCGCAGAAGCGCGAAACAGGGCACACGCGCCGGAGAAACCAAAGACATCCGTGAGACGGTCGTACTGGCCTCGATCCTCTTCACCGGCCCCACGGTCAACGACGCGACGTGACCTCGTGACGACGAGCCCCGTTGCATCGAGGAGGTTTGTCCGTTCTGTTTCGAGCTGCCCTTCTTCTTGGCTCCGTACGCGCGTGCGAAGCAACTTGGGGCCGCACGCGGCGAGAGCCGTGTCCGACTCCATCGCGTCCATGAGCCGACGCACACACGAAGGATCGAATTCGATATCCGGGTTACACACAAGGATATATCGGCGCGTCCATGTCTCTTCCGGCCATCGCGAAAGCGCAAGTGCGATCGCCTGATTGTGTGCGCGCGAAAAACCTTGATTTCGAAAATTCCGCAACACGGTCACCTCCGGAGCGCGTTCCGCGAGCCAACGAATCGCGCCGTCTGTTGAAGCATTATCCACGACGGTGACCGTAAACGCATCCGTATCCTGCGTCGCGAGCGACGCAAATAGATTTGGCATGTACGCAAGCGAATTCCATGTCACGATGTTGATCACGAGCCGTTTCGCTTCTTGCATAGAAATCAGGACGTTTTCCGCTTCGGTGACACGTTGAATCCAAGCGGCTTCCCGAGCATCAAACGCGTTTGGGCGTCAATGGCGGGCAGTGCGCCAAAAAGCACAAACGTCACGGGAAGAAGGAGCCATTGTAGCAGCGTAACCAAGATGGCCTTGCGACGCGACACATGCGCCGGACGCGGTGGCAGGAGCGTAAGGGAAAGTCCAGCAGAGACGAAGACGCCGATCATCGCGATCCGCATAAGGATTTGTAACGTAAACGGCGTGTTTTGAAAAACGGAGAATTCACGAAACGGATCTGGCGCAACGAGAAATGGGAGACGACCAAGGAGCAAAATAAGAATTGGCGCCGTCGCCCACGTGTACATCCCTTCAAGATGTTTCCAGATATACGCCACTTTTGTGGTCCACGGCATCAGCGCATCGCGACGGAATGCCTCGACCATATAGGGAAAATGTTCAACGCCCCACGCCCAACGACGGAGCTGCCGATACAAGGCCGCGAGTGCCTTCCAATACCCGCCCGTCATCACGGTATCCATGGAGACCGGAAGATACACCGGGGTGACTCGATAGTTCCCGTGATAGCGGATGAGGCCTTGAAGAAAAATCCGCGAATCTTCGCTCACGATGTCTTTCTGCCAAAATCCGACGTCCTCGAGCATCCGTAAACTCATGGAATGGGAAGAAAAGGTCATCATGCGTTCCGGGCGCGTCAGTTCCGTCATGAGCCAAAAGGTCGTGCCAAACATCGCGACGCGGACGGCGGCCGGCGATTCCCACAGATTGTTGTTGTAGAGCGGAACGGGCTGGTAGGAGCTTTTCGTCGGATCCGGAACCGTGAGGTAGAGATACGTGAGGCACGAAAAATATTGCGGGTGGATGATCGTATCAATGTCGAAAGACGAAACGATCACGTCATCGGGCGACAAACCCATCTCGAGGATCTTCGGAAGGATCTCGTGACCAGACCAATTGAGATTAGAGCCCTTGCCAGGAATTTCGTCTGGCAAATCTGACGGATGGAGTGTCGTGAAGACTCGCAGGAACTGTGAACGGAATTCGGCCGCGAGCGGCAGAATGGTGCGCTCAAACGATTCACGCGATCGGCCTTCGCCTGCCAAGACAATGATGATATTGCGGGCCGGGTACGAACCGGACGCAATCTGTTGCAGTGTTTCGCGGACGACGCGCGCGTCTTCGTTCACCATCGGCAAAAAGATAAGGTGGCGAATTCGATCGATGCCCGGAAGCGTGCCGACGTGTGCCTGCCAATCGGTCCGCAACGCGTTCCGATACCGCCACCACGAGACGAGGAGAAACGGCAAATAATAGGTGACTCGAAAAAGCCAATAGAGATCAAAGACGATGACAAAATAGATGACCCACAGCGGACGAACAAAGGATAATCCGAACGACAGGAGGAACGTCGTCCACACGAGCGCGCCGGGAATGATTTCGAGAAGACGTCTACGAAAATGATCGTTCATGAGAAATGTAGAACGCTCGCGGACAAGCCGTGATGTTTGGTTCGGCGATGTATGTCGGCAAAACAGAGACAGATGGCCGAATGGATCCGGACGCGAGTGCCTCTGCGAGATGCGCGAGGTCGCGCGCTTCGGCAGAGCTCACCCCCGCGAGCGGAACGCGCAGGAGTCGCGCAAGAAGGTTCGCGTCGAGTACGCCTGAGCGGACAGACGAAAAGGATCCGGGTCCAGAGACGACGCACACGCCCGAGATACGCGAGAGCTCAAAACGCGAAATCCGTCGTGCCAGTTCCGGAAGGAGGCGATTCGATCGCAGGGAACGCGTGACGACGCGCCCCTCCCGCGCGCCAAGAAGCCCGAAGCGCATCCGTCCAGCTTCCGCGGTATCGAAAAAAAGCCAGGCCATAGGTTATCGTGCGGGATTTTTTTCCTCGAGCCGATTACAGACGATATTCTTCGGAGCAAGAAGAATCAAGCTCACGAAGCGATCCGCGATCTCTGTACGGTATTTGAATTCCTGCGGCGTAAGGCAGCTATAATTGATCTCCAGCTCCATTCGTTTCCCCGTTTCTTCCATGAGGGACTTGAGCTTCTCCTCGTTGACGCTACCGACGATGAAGACGTCCACGGGTTGATTGCGAAGGCCGAGGAACGCACCGAGGAACGCAAGGTATTTGACGTCTCCGAGTTTCAAAATTTCACGATCCAATTTCCGCTCAAGAAAAATGTTTGCCTTGAGGAGCAGGGATCGCATATCCTGAAAGAGCGGAAAATTTTGATTGGTCGTATAATATTTCCGCTTCAGCCCGGGTCGCTGCGATTCCGCATCCGTGCCATCTCTCGGTCGTTCGATGAGCAACCCGACTCGGACCAGATTCTCGATTTCGCGTCGAACGGCATTGATCTGGGTGTCAATCCGCCGAGTCAATTCACGGACATAGAAGTGTTCGTCCGGGTGGTGCAAAAAGAGATGAAGCAGCTTCACCCGCGTCTTTGATCCAAATACGTGTTCAAGCATACCATTGCTTGTATACTGCCTGGATTCAAAGGACTTGACAAGGGGGATGCGGTTTTACGGAGAAACGTCTAGGATAGTCCCGATAGAGGCCACGTCCATAATGTCCAATATCGAACAACAATTCCGCATCGCGGAAATTGACGTCTCAAACATCGCCGCAGACGAACGCGTCGCCGGTCTGTTTCGTTTCGAACAACCGGGGGCGACGAACCGGGGACCAACGCTCCTGCTCATAGCCGACATCCATTCCTCGCTCTACGTCTACGAACGACTGCTCGACCTCTTGAACGCAACCGTCGAACAGGCCCGGCGACTGACCGTGACCGTTGGTCAGGATCCGGTCGGACGATTTGAAAAAATCGTCCAACGGATCAATGAAACCGTCGCGGACTTCGCGGAAAAAGAAGCTTCGCCGCTGAACTGGAAACGGATCAGCATCTTCCTTTTTGAGCTCACCGATGGGCATCTCTGCGTGACCGGAACGGGCAGGCTCATGAACGCTTTTTTCCAAAAACAGCCCAATGAAACCTTCCGTGCGTTCGATCTCCTCGGCTCGCTTGAACAACCCGTTGAGGTGGATCCGCGGAAACCATTCGCCTCCATCATCTGCGGCGACATGACGGTTGGCGACGTCCTCATGGTTGGCACGGAAAATCTCGAGCGGCTGCGTGGGGAACTCCAGATCAAAGAGCGGCTGACAACGCTCCCTCCGGTCACGGCCGCGCTCGACATCCGACAAGATCTGGAACGCCGGGCCATTCCAGACCATTTTGTTGCCGCGATCATTGCCTGTCAGGCCATCAAAATGCCAACGGCGCCAACACTTCCAATAACGGCAGAAACGTCATCGAAAGATACGAGCACCGCCTCCATCGAAAAATTGCGCTCCGCGGAAGAAGAAACGTCGCAGCGCCTTTCCCCGGCGATCCCTCCCATCAAAACGTTCAATCCGAAAGAGATCTGGCCTCTCGTGTATACGTCTCTCCGCCGCGTGTCCACATGGTGTCGGTGCCGCCTCTTCAGACGAGACGGAAAACTCTTCGTTGATAAAGTCGCGCTGGCAAGCCTTCGCAGTATGAATGCCGGCTATGGCAGCTTTTTCACAAAACGCCGAAAAGCAGGCGTCATCGCAATCGCCGCTCTTGTCGTTGCCATCCTCATGGGCATCCTCTGGTGGAAACACACAAAAATCGTCACCGCGGAGACGGCAATATGGAATACGGCCTACGAGAAAGCCGCTGATCAAAAAAATCGAGCCGAGTCGGATCTCATTTATGGAAATGACACGCGTGCGCGCAACGAAATTGCCGCCGCGGAGCAGGTGCTTGACAGCCTCCCGCAAAAATCTGCCAAACGAAGACAGACCGTTGACAAACTCATGGGAGATCTTCGGGGGCTCAAAGAACGCCTCAAAAAAATAGTGAAGATGGATTCCGTCATTGAACTCGCGACAAGCGCCGGCAACGCACCGGATGATCTTGCGGCTCCGATCCTTACGACGGACGCCGCGTATGTCGTTGACCATGCACGAAGCGCAATCCTGAAGGTGAATCTTGCCACAAAAGCGGTTAAAGCCATCCGGCTCCCGACGCCAGACATCCGCCTCGTCGCGGCGACAAAAGGAAAAGATACCATCCTCTTCACCACGGCGCATGGTTCGCTGATCGCGCTCAAAAAATCGGATGACTCGATCCATGCGCTCCCGTGGACGCACACCCGAACGTCCTCAACGGCAGATATTTTTCTCTACACCGGAAAATTGTACAGTCTTGATCCGCAGAAAAATCAAGTCTGGCGATCAACGAACACGGGAAGTGGATTTGGCGGCGAGTCTGCCTACATCAAAGCGACGAACGCGTCACTCACGAATGCCCTATCGCTTGCAATTGATTCAAACGTCTACATCTTACAGAGCGACGGTACGGTTCTGCGATACCTTTTGGGCGGGCAAGAAGGATTCTCACTCGCGGCGATTGATCCGCCGATGAAGAGCGCATCCGCGATCTGGACGGAGCTCGACAACGACCGAATCGTGATCGCTGACCCGGCGGAAAAACGCGTCGTCTTCTTCGACAAAAACGGCGTGCTCAAAGCACAAGTCCTCTCGTCGCAATTCAAATCGCCGCGCGACCTTGATGCGGACGAGGCGAGCAAGCGCATCCTTGTCGTGGATGGCAATCGCCTGCTCCTCGTCCCAATGCCGTAAGTCTACTTTAATGCAGCCTTCCCTCCCGCGTCTTCGATCTTTTTCTTGATCTCTTCCGCAGCTGTCTTGTCCGCGCCTTCCTTGATCATCTTCGGCGGCGCGTCGGCAATGTCTTTGGCCTCCTTCAAACCCAGACCCGTCACTTCGCGGATCACTTTGATGATCCCGATCTTATTCGATCCGGTTTCCGTGAGTTCGACGTTGAATGACGTCTTTTCTTCAACAGCTGCACCGGCACCTCCCGCAGCGGCCATCATGATCGGTGCGGCGGCGGAAACGCCAAATTTTTCTTCAAGAACTTTGACAAGCTCTGCAAGATCCAAGACCGAAAGCTTTTCGATGCTGTCAACGATGCTCGCGAACTTCGTGGGGATCTCGACCGCTTTTTGTTCGTCTGACATATTGGGATGGTAGCTCGTAGCTCGTAGCTCGTAGCTCGGGATGTCGGAGTTGGTAAACTCCTAACTGCGAGCTGCCAACTGCGAATAGTATTCATGATTAAACCGTTTGCTCTTTCTGTTCTCTGATCGCGTTCAACGCCCGCACGAACGCAGACACCGGAGCGTAGATCGTACCCACGACCTGACCGAGAAGCTCTTTCTTCGACGGAAGCTTGGAAAGGGCAATGACTTTTTCCGCGCCCACGATCACGCCCTCGAAGATGCCTCCAACGAGCTTGATTGAAGCGTTCTTCGTCATGTCACCAAACGCTTTTGCCGGCGCCATCTCGTCTTCACGGCCGAACGCCGCGCCGATCATGCCCGGAAAAGACTTCGCGTTGAGCTCGTATCCAGCCGCCTTCGCGGCTCGCGTCAGAAGCGTCTTTTTTGCGACAATATAGTCAACAGATGCCTCGCGCATCTTCTTACGGAGCATGTCCGCTTGTGACACCTTGAGACCCTGATAATCAGCAAACACCACGGACTTTGCATCCTTGAATTCCTTCATGAGGCGTTCCGTGATGCCTGCTTTTTGTTGCCGTGTTTTTGGCATAATGTAGAAAGGCTCTTTTTTAATCTTTCGACCTTTGCCGCACCGGGGGCGGAAAAATAATTAAACACCCACAGTCATCCTGTGGGTTGATCTACCGCGTCTCGTCCAAAAACGCAGCAGACTCGCGCCTCGGTAGGCCGCAGCTGGGAGCTGCATTTATCCCCGATGCGCATCGGGGGCCTACTGTCTCAGGACATTGAGTGTTGAAACGAGCATAAAACAAAGAAGAGAAAGAGTCAAGAGTGGTCGGATAAAAAGCTCTTTGCAATAATCTCCGAGTTGTGGGTATACTACTTCAATAAGACTTTTGGCCCTATTTATACGACTATGAAAAAACTCCTCGCGGTTGGTTCGGTGCTTGCCCTCTTTGGGGCCGGATGCGCACTCACGTCACAAACAGCAGTCAAAACACAAACCAGATCAGACGTCGCTGAAGCTCCGCGTCCGAATCCAGCTCCGCCCGCACCGGCGGAAGTCGCCCCGCAGGCGGCACCGATCGGCTCGAGCGGGATCGTCGTCGCAGACCAAAAAACCGGAGCCGAAGTGAAGATCGGAAACGTTGTGCTTGCGAAGCAAGGATATGTCGTGATCCATGCGGACGAAAACGGGAAGCCGGGAAAAATTCTTGGCGTCAGTGCTCTCTTGAACGCAGGCGAGACACGCGATGTGACCGTCAAGCTGCGCGTTGAGCCTGGCGTCTCCTATTGGGCGATGCTCCATTCGGATAATGGCAACAAAAAATTCAGCGACGCAGACCAACCAACGACCAACGAACGTGGCGAGGTGGTGATGAAACGGTTCGCTGGCGAAGGAAAAATGGACGTCACCGCGAAAACGACGACAGACGTTTCGGTAAGCGCTCCAGGAGTCGCTGTGGACATTCTTGTCTCGGCGACGATACACGCCTCAATCCAGAACTTTGCCTTCTCCCAAAAAATAATCAAGGTTAAAAAAGGCGATAAAATCATCTTCACGAACAAAGACAATGCAGATCACACTGTCACGGCAGATGGTGGCGCGTTTTCAAGCGCATCTCTGAGCAAAAATCAAACATTCACGCTCGATACGTCAACGCTTGCCGCAGGCTCATACGGCTATCACTGCACCCCGCATCCGTATATGACGGGAATGATCGTTGTAGAGTAAAAAGTCTAAAGGAACCTCTGAAAAACGCGATCTGCTCGCGCTTCACTCGCAAACTCCTCGTCGTATGTTCAATCCGCCTACGTCGTTTCCTCGCTCCCCGCCTGCCTACGCCTATCGGGTGTATCGGCATTGGCGGGCAGGCAGCACGTCGCACCTCATCGTTTTTCAGAGGTTCCTATGCTCATCCAAGTAATCCTCCTCGCGATTCTTTTCGGCGCATGCG
>CAYIQM010000032.1:0-9703 GCA_964365615.1 uncultured Gammaproteobacteria bacterium
TCGCTCGCAGACTCCCTGAAAGGCAAACAGGGTCGTTTTCGCCAGAACCTTCTCGGGAAGCGCGTGGACTACTCGGGCCGCTCCGTCATTGTTGTCGGCCCGACGCTTCGAATTGACGAATGTGGCCTCCCGAAAATCATGGCGCTCGAACTGTTCAAGCCGTTCATCATCGTCGAGCTGATCACGCGCGAGATCGTGCACAACATTCGTTCCGCAAACCGCTACATTGAAGGCGATCATCCGGAAGTTTGGGACATTTTGGAAAACATTGCGGCACATTCGGTCGTATTGTTGAACCGCGCTCCGACGCTTCACCGGCTCGGCATTCAAGCATTTTTCCCGCGGCTCATTGAGGGCAAGGCGATTCAAATCCATCCGATGGTTTGTCGCGCGTTTAATGCGGACTTTGACGGCGACCAGATGGCGGTCCACGTCCCGCTCTCGCGCGAAGCGCGCGAGGAGGCCCGAAACATCATGCTCTCGTCAAAGAATCTGCTGAAACCCGCAACCGGACAACCCGTTGCGCTTCCGGACAAAGACATCACATGGGGATGCTTCTACATGACGACGCTGCTCGAACCCACGAACGGCCGGATAAAAACGTACGGCACGCCGCAGGAAGCGATATACGCGTATGAGCTCGGGAAGCTCGGCATCCGCGAGAAGATGAAGACGCGCCTTACGGTTGGCGCATCCATCATCGAAACGAACGTTGGGCGCATCCTCTTGAACGTCCTGTTCCCGAAGGAAATTGGATATCGGAACGAAATCCTCGGCACGAAGCAGCTCGGCGATATCACACGCACGATCCTCGAAATACACGGCTTCGAACGCGCGGCGCACTTCCTCGACGACGTCAAAGATATTGGTTTTCACTACATCACGAAATCCGGATTCTCGTACGGCATCGGCGATTTGCCGAGACTCGAAGGGAAGAAGTCCATCATCGCGGAAGGCGATGCGAAGGTCGAAATCATCGAATCGCAGTACAAGGAAGGGTTGCTCACGAAGCGTGAACGGTACACGCAAATCATCAAGGTGTGGACCGATGTGAAAGATCGCATTCAGAAGCTCTCAAAAGAATCGCTCGATAAGCTTGGTACCGTCGCGTCCATGATTGATTCGGGCGCGCGCGGATCCATCGGCCAACTGACGCAGGTCGTGGGCATGAAGGGGCAGGTGTCGAACCCACGCGGCGACATCATCGAGCTGCCGATCAAGTCCTCTTTCCGCGAGGGCCTGGACGTGCTTGAATATTTTATTTCTTCGCACGGCACGCGAAAAGGTCTCACGGACACGGCACTCAAGACCGCGAACGCGGGATATCTCACGCGCCGCCTCGTGGACGTCGCGCAGGACGTCGTCATCACGGGCGAAGACTGTGGGGATACGGACGGCGTGTTTCTCACGCACGAAGAATGTGAAGAAATCGGCGAACCGCTCCTCACGCGGATCCTCGGTCGCGTCACGATTCGAGACATCAAAGATCCCGCAACGAAAAAAACCGTCGTGAAGAAGAACACGCTCATCACGGAAGACCATGTTCGTGCGATCCAAAAATTCTCTGAACCGCTCAAGGAGGTGCAGGTGCGGTCGCTTCTCACCTGTAAACTCGGCCGTGGTCTGTGTCGCGCATGTTACGGATATGACCTTGCCCACAACCGATTGGTCGAGCTCGGCATGGCGGTCGGTATCGTTGCCGCGCAATCCATCGGTGAACCGGGGACGCAGCTCACGATGCGGACGTTTCATATGGGCGGGGTTGCCGGCGTTGACATCACGCAGGGGTTGCCGCGCGTGGAAGAATTGTTTGAGGCGCGTCCGCCGAAGCACCGCGCGATCATCTCCGATGTCTCGGGTAAGGCGAAAATCACGCAGGCGGAGCGTCGCATCATCGAAACGGCAAGCGGTCAGCGCGTTGTGGATACCACCGCCGGCGGCAAGGTCATTGCGATTGAATATCAGTCTGTCGAAGAAGACGTGCATGTGAAAGATGCGGATAGCGATACGATCAAGGTCAAGGATGGCGCGAAGGTGAAGGCGGGGGACGTTGTCCTCGTGCGCAAGAATGGTTCAGAGGTCCGTTCGGAGCACAAAGGCGTTGCAAAGGTTGCGGAGAGCACCGTGACAATTTTGTGGGAAGCGCCGGCAACGATGGAGTATCCCGTGCCATCCGGTTTTCAGGTCAATATCAAAGACGGAAACGAGGTTGCGGCGGGCGATCAACTGACGGAAGGCCACCTTGATCTCTTGCAACTGTACCGTTTGAAGGGACGCGATGCGGTGATGCGGTATCTCCTTCGCGAAGTTCTGGCGATCTACGCGTCGCAGGGACAGAAGATCAACGCAAAGCATATCGAGTTGATCGTGCGACAGATGTTTTCGCGCGTGTATGTGCGGGATGCCGGCGACACGGATTTGTTGCCGGGTGAAGTCATTGAGCGCGTGCGCGCCGAACGTGAGAGTCGGCGCGTCGTGGAAAAAGGCGGGAAGTTCGCAGAGCTCGAAGAACTGTTCATGGGGGTGACGAAAGTGTCGCTTTCGACGGATTCGTTTCTCTCCGCCGCGTCGTTCCAAGAAACCGCGAAAGTGCTCATTAATGCGGCGGTCACGGGGAAAATAGACAAACTGGAGGGATTGAAAGAAAACGTGATCATCGGCCGGCTCATTCCGGCCGGAACGGGATTTGCCTCCCACCATCCGGAAATGGGGTTGGTTGAGGAGGAGACGGAAGAAGAAACGTGAGAATACTCGGCATTGATCCCGGCTTTGGCCGGACCGGCATTGGCGTCGTTGACGTTCACGGCGGCGAAGCGACGTATGTCGCGCATTGCGTCATTGAGACGCCAAAGGAAGATGATTTTTCTGATCGGCTGCTCGCATTGCGCAACGAACTCACGCGCTGCATTGATCTGTATCAACCCGCGTGTGCGGCGGTCGAGCAGTTATTTTTTCAGACGAACGTCAAAACGGCGATGAAGGTTGGCATGGCACGTGGCGTCGTCCTTCTGACGCTGCGTACGTGCAACGTTCCGCTTGTCGAACTCACGCCGAATCAAGTCAAACAAGGCATCGCGGGATGGGGCAACGCGGATAAAAAGCAGGTGCAAGGGATGGTCGCGCGACTCCTCCATCTTTCGGAAATCCCAAAACCGGATGATGCGGCCGACGCGCTCGCGATTGCGATTGTGGGAGGGTTGATGGCGAAGAAGGCAGCGAACAGTGCACAGTGAACAATGTACACTGTACACTTGTTGTATGGAAAATGAATCTCACCTTCTTCACGATCCTGAGACGGGGGACTGGATTGTGAGTGCGCCGCGCCGCGCCAAGCGGCCATCGTCAGTCGAAAGTTCAAAGTCCCCGCCAAAGGTGGGTCAGCCTCTGGCTGAGAAAGTCACGGATATTTTCTCGCCAACACGTCTCAAACGTGAAAAAGTTATCACGATTTTTGGTCGCGGGCGCGATCGGATCACGGTGATCGAAAACAAGTTTCCCGTTTTCGTTCGTGGAAAAGGAGTCAGCGGATATCAGGAACTCCTCGTCGAAGGAATGCGCGTGCGGTCGTTCGCGACTTTTTCAGTTGTACAGATCGCGCAGGTTCTTCGCGCATACGCGGCGCGCGCAAAGGCGATCCGCAGGATGCGCGGAATGAAATCGCTCATCATCTTCAAAAATGAAGGACGGGAAGCTGGCGCATCACAACCACACCCGCATTCACAGATTTTTGCGCTTGCGTTTGTGCCGAAACGGTATGGGAGTCAAAAGTCTAAAGTCTATAAAGTCAAAAGTCGTTTGTCCTCACATCTCATCATTTTTTCCGATCGGTATGCGGTTGCCTACGCCAATCCGACGCCACGTTTTCCATACGAGGCGCGGATCATGACGCGGCGGAGGATTGACAATCTGACAAAAGCGACATCGAAAGAAGTCACATCACTCGCCAAGGCGCTTCATGCGTGTCTCGCCTTCGTTCGGAAGCGGAAGTTCGCCTACAATTTTTATTTTCACGACGTTTTTGCCAACGCGCAAGAACATTTTGAGATCCGCTTTACGCCGCGCGGCGTCAACGTCTGGGGCGGGTTTGAGCTCGACGCCGGAATCGCGGTGAATCCCGTCACGCCAGAGCAAGCCGCGGAAGAGTATCGCGCCGCGTTTGAAAAATAAAAAATCACGGCTCCACCCGAGTTTGGGCGGAGCCGGTCGTTTGAGCTAGACGCTCGTCGCGTCACGGCTTGAGGCCGCGGGGATGCTCGAGGAGCCAAGGACGAAGGCCGTCCGTCGCGTTCGGAGCGCCTCCCTCTGCCCACGAGACGACATCCTTGATTGGGGCGCCTGGCCTTGCGTTTTCGATGACACTGACAATTGGGTACGACCTGTTGCGAGGAAGGTGAGGCGAGAACGATCTTGTGATGACGCCCTGATCTTCATGGTCATCTGGGTCTTGCTCATCTTTCCACTCCCAGTACCCGAACGTCCAACCTGCTGGCGCAGTCTGCTTCTCCCACCAGGCTTTCGCCGCATGACAGGGGTGGCAACTTGTGCTCCCGAAGAGCACGACGACGCGTGGGTGTGCGTACATCGTGTCCCAGAACTCTTTTTACGATCGTATCTCGATCCACTTCACGGGAACCAGAGTCGTTGGCTCGCGCGCAGGCGTTACGCGGACGGTGTCGCGCAGCTTCGGATGCCTCAGCCAAGGCTTCTCGGCGCACCCAATGCCGAACATCAAAAGGAGCAATACGACGTATTTCATGAACCCTCCTTTGTGGGTCTATTTCGTATCTATCATGCTTCACCATTCGTGTCAAATCCATGCGCTTCGGAAAACGGTGTCGGATGGGTATAAAACGGTGCGAAAATAGCCCATTTCTTCACACGTTTTTCCATTGCATCCTGGAGCTCGGTCTGGTACAATTTTTTGGCCTCTTATGCAGCTATTTTGGCATGGCTATTCGTCCGTTCGCATTGAGGGGAAAACCGGAGACACGGACGTAACGCTTCTCACCGATCCCTTTGAAAGCGAATCGAACGTGCGGTTCCCTCGGACCATCACGCCCGACATTCTTGTGTTGTCTCATCAAGATCGGAAACGGTTCAATCTCGAGGGCGCCTTGGGGGCACCGTTCATCATTTCCGATCCGGGCGAGTATGAAGTGAAAGGGGCATTCGTCACCGGAATTCAAGATCCGTCTGTCGAGCCGGGCGAGAACGAACACCAGATGATCTACCGATTTCTCGTCGAAGGGATGGCGATCGCGTTTCTCGGGCAACTCAAACGGAAGTTGAACGCTCGTGAAATCGAGGCACTCGACAACATTGATATCCTCCTCATTCCGGTCGGCGGTGGCGATGTGATGGATTCCAAACTTGCGAGCGAGACGATCGCAGAAATTGAGCCGCGCGTTGTCGTGCCTCTTTATTTTCACCTGCCGGGCATCAAGGCGAAGCTCTCGAGCGTTGATGCGTTTTGCAAGGAGCTCGGTGTCTGCAAACGACAAGATGCGAACAAACTGAAGCTTTCAAAAAAAGATCTCCCGTCCGAGGATCTGCTTGTCGCGGTCTTGGAACGCGCGTAAACATCTATGCTACCAAAACGTTCCACGTCCGTGAAACTCACGAAACGAAAAATAAAGAGCCGCGCGGTGCCGCTGCTTATGACGTCGGATGAAAAACATGAGCTCATTCGCGCGCACGCGGCCATGCGCACCCCCCACGATCCCGTTCAGATGCTTTCGGTGTGGGCAGGCGTCCTCGTCGCGTTCGTCGTCGTGATCGGAGGGTGGATGTGGGCAATCCAGCCCACGTTTTCATCTTTTGTGAAACAGCCGATTGATCCCGAGACGCGGGCCCTGTTTCACAAAACGGCCTCGATCGGTCGCGACGTCGGTTCGACGTCGCCAAGCATGGGAGATCTGACGCGTCAAGCGATGGCTGCGGTCGAACGACTCGATCGGATTGCGCGCGAGGCTGAACAGAATGAACACGCGCTCGAACGCATGGCCGCAGCCGTGAATAGCACTTCGACGATTTTTACGATCACCTCCACCACGCATGCGACAACGACACGCAGAAAGAACAGGTAGACTATGCCAGATTCCCAACTCGAAACCACCGCACACGTCATCCAACAAGACATTGTCGATGAAATGAAGAAATCGTTCCTCGATTACGCGATGAGCGTGATCGTTGACCGGGCGCTTCCAGACGTCCGTGATGGGCTCAAGCCCGTGCATCGTCGCATCCTCTATTCGATGTGGCAAAACGGTTTGCGTTCTGGCGCGAAGTTTAAGAAGTGCGCCTCCGTCGTCGGTGACGTCCTCGCAAAGTACCACCCGCATGGTGACTCGGCCGTGTATGAATCCCTTGTCCGTATGGCGCAGGATTTTTCGTTGCGCTATCCGCTCGTGAAAGGACAAGGCAACTTTGGCTCGATCGACGGCGATAGCGCGGCTGCCTACCGCTACACCGAATCAAAGCTCCAAGCGATTGCGGAAGAGCTGCTCACAGATATCGAAAAAGACACGGTAAACATGCGGCCGAATTTTGACGGCTCGGTGCAAGAACCAAGCGTGCTTCCGGGCAAGTTGCCGAATTTGCTTTTGAACGGATCGGTTGGCATCGCCGTCGGCATGGCCACGAATATCCCACCGCACAATCTCAGAGAAATTTGCGACGGCATCGTGGCGCTCATAGAAAATCCGGAGATGAGTGCGGATGACCTCATGGAACATGTCAAAGGTCCGGATTTTCCGACAGCCGGGATCATCTATGACGTGAACGAGATCAAGCAGGCGTATGCCACGGGGAGAGGCGGGATTGTGATGCGGGCGAAGACGGACATCGTTGAAGATACGGCGGGCCTCTACCGCATCCTTGTGACCGAAATTCCATATCAGGTGAACAAGGCCACGCTCATCGAGCGCATCGCCGAGCTCGTACAAGAAAAGAAAATCGAAGGCATCAAGGATTTGCGCGATGAATCGAACAAGGACGGGATTCGTATCGTGATCGAGCTGAAGAAAGATGCCTATCCAAAAAAAGTGTTGAACCAACTCTTCAAGTCCACGCAATTACAAGAAACGTTCCATGTGAACATGCTTGCGCTTGTTGATGGCATCCAGCCGCGCGTGCTGACGCTGAAAAATATCCTCGAGGAGTACGTCAAGCACCGGCAGACCGTCGTTCGACGCCGTACGGAGTACGATCTTGCGCGCGCGAAAGAACGGGCGCATATCCTCGAAGGGTTGCGCATCGCGCTTCTTCACATTGATGACGTGATCGCGACGATTAAGAAATCGAAAGATAAAGAGGAGGCGAAGGTGAATTTGATGAAGAGGTTCAAGCTGTCGGAGCTCCAATCGCAGGCGATCCTCGAGATGCGACTTCAGCAGCTTGCGTCACTCGAACGTCTGAAAGTCGAACAGGAATATGCCGAAAAGACGGAGCTCATCACAGAGCTCGAGTCCATTCTCAGGTCTGCGAAAAAAATCCTCGACATCATCAAGCAGGACGTGCATGAACTGAAAGATCGGTATGGCGATGACCGCCGCACGCGGGTTGTGAAGACGCCGCTCGGCGAATTTTCCGCGGAGGATTTGATTCCCGAAGAAGCCACGGTCGTCATGATGACCGCGGACGGATATATCAAACGCTTGCCGCCGGACACATTTCGCGCGCAAGGACGCGGCGGGAAAGGCGTTGCGGGGCTCACGACGAAAGCAGAGGATCAGGTCGAGATGTTGTTTTCAACCAACACGCACGCGGATCTCCTTTTTTTCACGTCGCGCGGCCGCGTATTTCAGATTAAATCGTACGACGTGCCTCAAGGAAGCCGCACGTCGAAAGGTCAGGCCATCGTAAATTTTTTGCAGCTCGCGCCGGGCGAACGGGTCGCAACCGTGCTGCCTCTTGAAGGAAAAAACAAGAAAGGGTTTCTCGTCATGGCGACGGAGCAGGGAACGATTAAAAAGACGCCGCTCGAGGATTTTGCGAACGTGCGACGTTCCGGTCTCATCGCAATCAATCTGCATGAAGGAGATGACCTCAAGTGGGTCATACCGTCTTCCGGCATAGATGAGATTTCACTCGTCACGCGGAACGGGCAGTCCATTCGTTTCAGCGAAAAAGACATTCGGCCAATGGGCCGCACGGCGTCTGGCGTACGGGGGATTAAGCTCAAAAAAAATGACCTGCTGGTTGGGATGGACATGATTCCGCACGCACTCGTCAAGAAGGGCGATCTCGAGCTCTTTACGCTTGCGGAGAACGGACTTGGCAAGCGCACGAAGCTCGATGAGTACAAAGTCCAGAAGCGCGGCGGCAGCGGCATCCGCACGATGAAGATCACCGCAAAAACAGGAGGCGTCATTGGCGCGACCATCGGGTCGTCAGATGACGAGCGCGACATCATCGTGATCACGAAAAACGGCGTTGTCATCCGCGTAGCCTTCAAAACAGTCCCATCGCTCGGACGGGACACGCAAGGCGTGCGCATCATGCGGTTTAAGGAAGAGGGAGACCTCGTCTCAAGCACGACGTTCGTTGAGCGCGCTTTGGAGAAGGAATAATCTTTACCTTCGCACGCATGCATTAAACGCCTGCACCTCGCCATTATAGACCGTGACCTCCCCTTGAAGCTGTTGGATGAGCATATTGATGGAGGTCACGAGCGCGAAATATTCGCTCCTGTTTGCATTGAGTGCGTTCGCTTGCGCATTCCGCTCGGCGATCAAGGCTTTATCGCTCGCGATTTTCGCCTGAAGCATTTTATTCGGTTGCGTGCAGGCGGAAAGCGGACGCCCGAATTCCTGCACCGCGATCCAGGTCGTCTGACCCTCAAACACGCCGCGTAACACCGCGATGCCGATCTCCGTGTAGGATCGGTTCAGGATGTTCTCGCGGTGGCCGGGGCTTTCCACCCAAGCCTTCACAAGGCTCCGGTCATTTTCGAAATTTCCCATTGCGAGATTTTCGCCGATCGCGAGAAACGCATACCCGGCCTGCTCTGCGCGTTTGTCTGGCCCGACGCCAGAGGGCGAGATGTGTTCGAAATAGCGTTTTTCGAACATGTCTTTCACCTTGGCGGCGGCTGCGGCATTCAGGTGCGCATTCAGCGTCAGTGCTTTGAGCCCATGCTTTTGTCGCTCTCCGTTCGTCTGCTGTAAGATGCCGCTCTGCGTCAGATAGGCTGTCGGAGACTCCCGTGTGACACGTAATGGCCGAGGCGCGGAAACTCGTTTTATGGGCTGAACGGTCTTTAATGGGCGTTTTATCCGGTTTTTTGTTTTCGGAGATGCCGCATAGCCGTTTTGGACGAACACGAAAATCGCGAGAATGGCGATGAGGAGAAGAAATGGGTAGGGGCTGATTTTTTGCATAGAATCAAGTATACACAAAAACAATATGCCGTTGTGGCGGTATTTTGTTGGTCGTGTTGAACAACGATGGTGCGCTCTGCATCCCATCTCTTTGCTCCCGCCAAGAGTCGAACTTGGATCTCAGGCTTCGGAGGCCTATATTCTATCCATTGAACTACGAGAGCAAACAGATGGGATGTGATCCAGATCAGAATCAAAAATTATCAGGAAATGGCGTTTGACGCAACGGGCGCGCTCCGATACGATCGTGACACAAAAATAGCTTGCGACGGTAGCTCAGCTGGTAGAGCAGGGGCCTCTTAAGCCCAAGGTCCTGGGTTCGA
>CAYIQM010000033.1:0-9556 GCA_964365615.1 uncultured Gammaproteobacteria bacterium
GTCACTGGGTCTGATATTCGGGCGAACGAACAGACGGAGATTCTCAAAAAAATGGGGATTGCGATTGCGATCGGACACGATGTGAGCAACGTCCCTCCCGATTGCGATCTCCTCGTCTATTCGTCCGCGGTGCCGTCGAATAATCCAGAACGTGAAGAGGCGAGGCATCATGGCATTCGCGAGATGACGAATTTTGAATTTTTAGGGGAATGGTTTGCGGATGACAAAGTGATTCTCGTTGCCGGAACGCACGGCAAAAGCACGACGACGGCGATGCTCGGACTCATTCTCGAGCGCGCGGGGCTTGATCCGACCGTGATTGTGGGGAGCGTCGTCCCATCCTTTCCCGACGGAAATCTACGTCTCGGGAAGAGCGATCTCGTCGTCATCGAAGGCGACGAATATGCGAAGCATTTTCTCGCGTTTCGTCCATACGGTCTCATCCTGAACAACATTGAACTTGATCACACGGATATTTTTCCAACGATCGAAGATATGCGTGCGGCGTTTCGTGAATTGATGCATCAGGTCGTGAAGGGTGGATTCATTGTCGCGAATATTGAGGATGCAAATGTCCAAAAATTGGTAGGGGCAATTCATGAATTGCCCCTACCGAACACCCGTTTGATCCCATTCGTTTTAGACAGATTTCGTCTCATCGTCATGGGGATATTTAATCAAACAAATGCCGCAGGAGCCGCAACGGCTGCGCGAGAGCTCGGCGCATCCGCAGACGCCATCGTGACCGCGCTTGAATCATTTAAGGGAATTTGGCGGCGGTTTGAATTTCTCGGCGAAAAAAATGGTGCACGCGTTTACTCGGACTACGGTCACCATCCGACTGCCGTCGCGGCAACGCTTGAGGCCGTGCGAGTCGAAAATCAAAAGTCTATACAGTCAAAAGTCCATCAAATCCATCAAGTCGCAAGTCGAATTCTTCTCTGCTTTCAGCCGCACCATCGCAATCGCACAAAGCATCTTTTTCTCGATTTCGTTCCGTCGTTCGATCTCGCGGACGTTCTCGTCTTGTGTGAAATTTACGATGTCGCGGGCCGTGACGCGTCACAAGACGCGAGTGTGTCGTCGCAGGATCTCGTTGACGCGATTATCCGTCACGACGCGGATCGTGACGCCTCCCGTCTCGTTGAATACGCCTCGGATCCCGATGCGGCCGTCAAACGCATCCTGTCCCTCGCGAAACCCGATGATATTGTTATTTTTATGGGAGCAGGGGATATTGATGGGGCGGCACGGACAGCAATGTTGAATTTCAGTAGATTGTAGAAAACGATTCCTTTCAGTACACTGTCGTCGTATGAAAACGTCAAAAGAAATCCAAACGATTCGACGTCGCGCCCGCCCGCTGTTTCGTCGGTATGGCGTCCGGAAGGCGGCCGTGTTCGGCTCTTTCGCGCGCGGCGAACAACGAAAGAAAAGCGACGTTGACCTCTTGATCGAACCTCCATCACGCATGGGGCTTTTGGTGCTCATCGGTCTTGAACAAGATTTGGAAGAACGCCTGAAACGCCAAGTAGATGTCAGTACGTACAGCGGGTTGCACCGACGTATTCGTGATCGCGTGTTGAGCGAGCAGGTCGTTATGTATGAAAAAAGATCATAGGGTGTATCTGGATGACATCGTGAGCGCTATACGCGACATCTTCAGACACATTGGGGATATGAAGAAAGAAGAATTTCTCAATGCGCAAAAATGACTGTCCGCGAATTTTTCCGCCTGTTTCCGTCGTGCAAGGAAAACGAACCCATGTCCGCGCACACCTATCTCAAAATCGGCGGGCCGGCGCGGTTGTATCTTGTCGCGAATACTGCGGATGAGATTGTCGCGGCAGTTCTCGCGGCAACGCGTCTCGAAATTCCGTGGGCCGTGATTGGTGTCGGATCCAATCTGCTCGTCGCAGATGGTGGATTCGACGGCGTCGTGATCCAAGCCGCACATCGTTCGTACGAGATCGCCGGAACGACCGTCACCGCTGACGCGGGGATGTTCACGGGACTTCTCGCAAAAGCGACGGCAGATGCTGGGCTCACGGGCTTTGAATGGGGCGTTGGCGTCCCCGGTACTATCGGCGGCGCGACGTATGGAAACGCGGGGTGTTTTGGCGGAGAAATGAAGGATGTTGTAACATCCGTTGACGCGTATGACGTCGCGCGTGGCGCGAGAGTCACGTACTCGAACGCGGAATGCCGTTTCAGATATCGCGACAGCCGATTCAAACATGAGCCGCATGTTATCCTGAAAACGACGATGAAGCTCGCTCGTCGCTCGTCGCTCGCCGTGCCTGTCGGCAGGCAGGTCGGGCGTCGCACGATCGAAGAGATTATGGAGAAACGCAAAGAGACGCAGCCGCAAGGGACGTTCAGCGCCGGGTGTCTCTTTAAGAATTTTGAATTTCGCGAGGAGGCAGAGCTTGAGAAACTCCGCCGCGATGGTGACGAAATTCCGATGGAATTTCTCGAGAAACATCGCATCCCTGCCGGATGGCTCATCGAGAAGCTCGGTCTCAAGGGATACGCCATCGGCAAAGCGCAGGTGAGCCCAGTCCACGGGAACTTTCTCATCAATCTCGGTGGCGCGCGAGCGCAAGACGTCATTGCCCTATCGAGTTATATTAAGATGAAGGTGCGGGACGAGTGTGGTATTCTTCTGGAAGACGAGGTACAATATTTGGGGTTTTAATATGCCTTCCCCGCTTCTACTCACGTCATTCCAAAAAGTACTCGCCTCGCTCGACGAAGCCCTTGCGCAGCCGAAAACGATTTTTATGCGTGATGCGACGATTCAGCGTTTTGAGTATACGTTTGAGATCGCGATCAAGATGATGAAACGCTTTCTTGAGCAAGGACATGAGGGAACCTCCATTGATGAACTATCTTATCGTGACCTCTGTCGCGCGGCCGGTGAGGCTGGATTACTTGATAATCCAGCACGATGGTGGACATATCGGGAAGCCCGCAACAGCACGTCACACGCATACGAAGAGGGCATAGCGGAGGACGTGTATGCGACGGCAGGACGATTTGCCGTTGATGCGAGACGTCTTCTTGGCGCACTCATGAAACGAGTATGATTGATCTTTCGTTGGAACATCAAGAGCAGATCCGCGAAATTCTTCGAAGACAGATTCCGGACCGAACGGCGTATATTTTCGGTTCTCGTGTTCGAGGGCGTGCAAAAAAATTCTCCGACGTTGATCTCGCAATCGAAGGAAAAACGCCACTCACGTTACAACTGATCGCGGATTTGAAAGAGGCCTTTTCGTCGTCCGCATTGCCATTTCGAATTGATATTCTTGATTGGAATAGGGCAAGCGATGAATTTCGCCGAGCGATTCAGGACGAACGTCAAAAAATTTACGAACCATCTTTATGACCATCAATCTCCGTGCCACAGGATGTGAGCTTACGCCGGCGCTTCGACAGTACGTCGAAGAAAAGTTTAACGCTCTTGAGAAGTATGGGACACACGTATTCCAAGCCGACGTAACGATCGGTAAAGACACGCATCACCACAACAAAGGGGCTATTTTTTCGTGTTCCGCGACCGTTGAAATGGTTGGAGATGTGATCAAAATAGAGCGAACAGCCGAGGATCTATATAAAGCCATTGACAAGGTAAAGGATCATTTGCGCGAAACGCTCGCACAGCGAAAGGATAAAATTATTGAAAGTCATCGGCGTGCGGGAGTTGGCAGTTCGTAGATAGCAGATAGGTCATTTTAAAACCTATCTACTATCTACTATCTACTATCTACACCATTAAGTCAGGATAGTGCGTAGTCAGCGTATATCGTTCCTGTAACATTTTTTGGAGATTTCATGTATGCTTAGGCATAAGATCTATTTTAAGATCTCTTTCCATTCATTTATTTTATGAAACTTACACGTTTCATTGTCGCGGGCTCGATGCTTGCATCGCTCGTGGCAACACCGGTCATGGCGGCTGAAACCGGTGCCGCAATGAAGTATGAGGCAAAGTCCACGGGGACCAAAAAGATGTCCGTCTGTCAACAGTCGGCGTGGGACACCTACGCGGCAGCTAAGAAGGCGGCGTTGGATAAGTCCGTCGCAGCAAAAAATGCGGCCGGAGACGCATATCAAAAGGCTAAAATTTCTGCCAAAATAATTGCTTCTGCAGATAAGGCCGCAATGAAAGTCAAGAAGGATATGATGAAGGCGGCATGGAATACATGGATGGCAGCCCGGAAATCAGCGCAAAGCACATGGAAGGCCGAACAGAAGGCTGCATGGGATGCGTATACGGCTGCACGCAAGGTTTGTAAATTAGGAAACATCTGAAAAACGCGAGGGGGAGGATTATCTGAAGATCTCCCCCTTACGAAGGCCTGCCCGCCAATCCCGATACACCCGACAGGCGTAGGCAGGCGGGGGGAGTTGAGGGGGTTTGTCTTTTTGAGTTGAAGAGATTATACTGCCCAGATCCTATGGGTTTTCTGACAAGCTTCTTCGGCGATCCGAATGCAAAAGAAATTGCGAAAATTTGGCCGATCATCGAGCAAATCAACGCGCTCGAGCCGAACATTCAGACGTTGTCTGACGATCAATTGAAGGCAAAGACAACGGAGTTCAAAGAGCGAATCGCCAATGGAAAGACGCTTGAAGATCTTCTGCCCGAAGCGTTTGCGGTTGTGCGCGAGGCGTCGCATCGCGTGTTACAGCAACGACATTACGATGTTCAGCTTGTGGGAGGCATCGCGCTTCATCGCGGCATGATCGCAGAGATGCGCACCGGAGAGGGAAAAACCCTCACCGCGGTCGCGCCCATCTATCTGAACGCACTCACGGGCCGCGGTGTCCACCTCGTGACGGTCAACGACTATCTTGCGCGGCGCGATACCGTGTGGATGGGGCAAATTTATCATGCGCTCGGTCTTACGGTCGGCTGCATCCAGCATGACGGCGGATTTCTGTACGATCCGGATTTCAAGAGCGAACCGCAACACGACGAGACGCGCGACGAAACGGGATCGTTTCGCGTAGACATGGATTATCTTCGGCCTGGGAGTCGGCGGGATGCGTATCACGCGGATATCACGTACGGTACGAATAACGAATTTGGATTTGACTACCTTCGCGACAATATGGTCACGAACGTCGGAGAGATGGTGCAGCGCGAATTGAATTACGCGATCGTAGACGAAGTGGACTCGATTTTGATTGACGAAGCGCGGACTCCGCTCATCATCAGCGCGGCAGCCGAAGAGGCCACGGAGCTCTACTACCGTTTTGCAGATCTCGTGGTACGTCTCGATGCAAAAACGGATTACACCGTGGACGAAAAACTCCGCGCCGCAACCTTGTCTGAGTCGGGAATCAACAAGATCGAAGGGTGGCTCGGCGTTGATAATCTCTATGTGCAGGGGGGGTTGCCGCTCGTCCATCATCTGGAGCAGGCACTCCGGGCGCACACGCTCTTCCGTTTGGATCGCGATTATGTCGTCACGAACGGCGAAGTGATCATCGTGGACGAGTTTACGGGACGGCTCATGCACGGCCGCCGATATTCCGAGGGGCTCCATCAGGCGATCGAAGCGAAAGAGCGCGTCGCGATTCAGCGCGAATCCAGGACGATGGCGACGATTACGTTTCAGAATTATTTTCGACTCTACGACAAGCTCGCGGGCATGACGGGCACGGCTGTGACCGAAGCCGAGGAGTTTCACAAGATTTATAAACTGGAAGTTCTGTCAATCCCAACGAACAAGACGTCGCGACGTGCGGATTTTGCGGATCGCGTCTACAAGACCGAGCTCGGGAAATTCAAAGCCGTCATCGTAGAGATCAAGCGTTTGCACGACGCGGGTCAGCCCGTGCTTGTCGGCACGGTCTCCATCGAGAAAAACGAAGTCCTCGCGGAGCTTCTCAAGTCCGAGAGCATCCCGTTCAATTTGTTGAACGCGAAGAACCACGAAAAAGAGGGCGAATTCATCGCGCAGGCGGGGCGCAAAGGCGCGGTGACGGTTGCGACGAACATGGCGGGACGTGGCGTGGACATTTTGCTGGGCGGCAACCCACCGATTCCGGAAGACGCGGAAGAGGTGAAGCGCGTCGGCGGGCTTCACGTCCTCGGCACCGAGCGGCATGAGTCGCGGCGCATTGATAATCAGCTCCGTGGCCGATCTGGACGTCAGGGCGATGCGGGGTCCACGCAATTTTACGTCTCGATGGAGGACGACCTCATGCGCATTTTTGGATCAGAACGGATGAAAAAGCGCATGGAGTTTTTAGGGTTGCCGGACGATGAGGCGATTGAGAGCCGCATGCTTTCGAAAGCGATCGAGACCGCGCAAAAAAAAGTCGAGGGAAACAACTTTGACATCCGGAAGCATCTCCTCGAATTCGATGACGTTTTGAACAAACATCGCACCGTGATTTACAAACGGCGGCGTGAGATTCTCCTGCAGTCGAACGAACCAAGCGTTGAAGGCAAGCGACCGCTCACGTCGCACGTTTTTGCCTCACTTGAACACGAAATCGAACAGCTTGTCGTCTTTCATACGGCCGCGGAGGATCCGTCATTTTGGAGTCTTGAAGACATCGAAAAAGGGGCGGCGGCCATCTTTCCGGAAAATCTTGACGTGAAAGGGCAGCTCGTGAAGACCATGAGGGAGCTCGCAGAGAAGCAAGAGATCGTTGCGAAACGAACAGTACTTATTGAGAGCCTTACGCAGATCGCGCATCAAGCTTACGGCATGGTTGAAGAAGAGGTCGGCGATCCTGTGCGCATGGCCGAGGTTGAAAAGGCGCTTCTCATCCACGCAATAGACATGCTATGGGTTGATCATCTCGATGCCGTTGAGCATGTGCGTCGCGGGATCGGGCTGCAGGGCTACGGACAACGCGATCCACTCGTTGAGTACAAGAAAGAGGCGTACCGCCTGTTTAACGAGCTCATGGCCGCGATTGATCGGAATGTCGCGCATGCGATCTTCAAGATTCGAATCGTCAAAGAAGAGTTGGAGCAGCAGGAGCAGGGGAGGCATCTTGCGATGCGCGTCTCTGGTCCACCGAAAGAAGGAGATCAGTCCACGGTTGAGCAAAAAATCACGAAGGTTGGCAGAAATGACCCCTGCCCATGCGGAGCGACGAAACCGGATGGAAGTCGGGTAAAATTTAAACACTGTCACGGAAAGAATATATGATATTGAATAGATTGATATGCCGCAATACAAACTCGTTCGCGATAAAATTCCAGAGATCATTCGTCGAGAAGGACTCGAGCCGGTGACCTCTATTGCATGAGATGAGGAGTATCAGGAGCGGCTGAAGGAGAAGCTTCAGGAAGAAGTCGCAGAATACCTTGAAAGTGAAAGTGCGGAGGAGCTTGCGGATATTCTCGAAGTGATTGACGCTCTTCTTGAATCGAAAGGTATTGCAACGGAAGAAATCGTTACAATGAAGCGGAACAAAGCGGATGAACGAGGCAGTTTTTTTTCAGAAAATCATATTGGAAATATAGGGACGATCAGATTTGGAAACAGAGGGTCGGGTTTGGAAACCGCCCCTACTTATCCACACCATATACATAGACACGGTAAAACAATGAGAATATAATTTACACAAATAATTTTTTTACCCATTTTTTATATACCTTCGGTATGAGACTTCACAAAAAAAGATTTCGTTCCATCATCAACGTGATCGTATCGTTGGCCGTTCTATTTACCTACAGCCCCTTTGCGCCGGGAGTGCTGCAACTCTCTCAAGTTGCTCATGCTGCCACGACGATCGCCGTAGATAGTACGGGTTGCAGCAATGGATTTTTTCCCGGATCTCCAGTCAACCTCAATTCTGAAGCAAAAGGCATTGTCAAAGTCACCGTGACGCCTGATACGAGCGCGACATTGACATCGGTCACCGTGAGTTTGAGCGGAATGGGGTTTATAGAATCTGATTTGGCAGCGATCGCGGTCGCCTCAAGTTCCGGCGTGGCGCTATATCGAGACATTGGTTCCATTGCAGGCAAATTTGATGCAACGGATCAGGTTGTGAGTTTGGCCGCGTCACCTGCATTCGGATCTCCTTCTGGAACGATTACGCTGACGCCAGTGTCAGGTTCCGTGACTCTGACATCAGCAGTTGCAAACGTGTTTTATGTCGCCATCCGGACATCAGGGACGATCAGTAGTGGCGACCTCATTTTCGCAACCGTTGCGGCAAATGGCGTTGTCACATCCGCATCCGGTGGGAACGGTCCAACCGCTGGTTTCACCTCGCCGAATTACACGGCAGATGCGGTTGCTCCAGCGATTACCTCTGTGACAGGAAACTCCGGTAGCGCAGCCGTAACGGTCTTCTTTAGCAAGCCGATTGAAAAGTTTGGTCATGGAACATTGACGACCGCTGATAATCCATTGACGTATGTGGATAATGCAGTTGGAGCTCAAACAATCTCGAGCATCACGCACTCCATCGGTCAAAACTTCATCACCGTAACCATGAGTGCTGGACTGGACGCGACAGACATCGGAGCATCAACGTTTGCAGCGGCTTCAAATAAAATTGCGGACTTTTCCGGAAACGCGGTTGGAACAGCCGCTGTCACCATCTCGAGCCCGCTGACAATCTCCTCAGCCTTCATTCCAACGGCGGCCTCTGGCACGACCTATTCGAATACGACTCCGCTTGTAACGTTGACCTCAACAGGAGGTCCGTCAGGATCTCTCGCATGGACAACCGCAGATGCGAGCTCAACCGCGACGCTGAATACAATCCTTGGACTCACGGTCAATGCGACGACCGGAGCCGTTACGGGAACCGTCCCAACGGTGATTGGAAGCTTTAACGTCGTGTTTCAGGTATCAAAAGGAGGAACGGCAACGACAACAAAGCCATTGACGATCAACGTTGCGCCGTCCGCATCCAGCGGAGGGCTTGTGCCTGGTTTGACGAGCATCAGTCCATCTGGAGGCGCAACAAGCACAGCCGTGTCTGTAATGATCACGGGGAGCAACACGCACTTTACAGCCAGTAGCGTTGTCGAAACGCTTCTTGTTCCCGGTGTGAGCGGCGTGAATGGCATCACTGTCTCCTCGGTCACCTCCCCAAGTCCAACGTCGCTCACGGCAACATTTACGATCGCGGCAAACGCCGCAGTTGGAATGCGGGATCTCAAAGTGACAACAGGCGGTGAAGTTGCGAATTTGCCGGGCGCGTTTATGGTGACGGCTCCTGTTGCCGCTGGGTTGAACCTGTTGTTTCCTGGTGATCTTGCGACGAACGTTTCGCTGACGCCGAATCTCACCTTTGCCACAAGCACAAACTCGACGATTCAATCGTACCGCGTCGTCGTCAAGAACGGTTCTGATCCAACCGATACGCTCGCTCCGATTTGGGATTACGTATTCCCGAACGGCACAACGGGCGGGCACTGCTCGCTCACAACAGGACAATGCAACGTGAACTATGGCACAGGGCTGTTTCGTGTGTTGACCCCGCCAACCCCTCTCCTCACAGGAACGGATTATTTTTGGCAGGTGAAATCTTATGCCACGTCCGTCGCCGCAGTCACAACAGC
>CAYIQM010000034.1:0-9399 GCA_964365615.1 uncultured Gammaproteobacteria bacterium
ATGGACATAAGAATTGCTCAAAGTTTAGACCAAAATACCTACGGGATCAAATACGGTTTTTAGCCAAATTCGCTTGTCTTAGCCAAATTTTGAAAGGGATCAGAAATGATCCCATGTCTTAGCTGCGAGCAACGTAGGAGCATCTCCAACCTCTTCAAATCCTAATTTCTTGTAGAACTCAATAACTTTGGCGTTATATTTAGCGACCGATAAACTCGTAGGCTTTCCTGATCCTAACCAATTGAATGCTTCTAAAATCAATTTCCTCCCGACCCCACCTCCGTGGCGAGTCGGCAAAACGTAGATTGCTTGTATCTTGTTTTCATCATCATCTTTCACCGCCAGACAGAATCCAATAATCTCATCTTTTTCATCTTTAGCTACCCATACGCGTTTATTACCCGTCTTATCCTCTATAGTTTTTTCCCAATGATCTGCACGGGTTAGACGCCTAGTTTCAATTTTTGCTTCGATATCTTCACGGGTAATTCCATACTCTTCATTTGGATATGTCGTCAGCCATGTTTCAGCATGAACATGACCAATACCTTCTGCATCTGCAGGCGAAGCGACTTGAACAGTGATCGGACTCTCTTGTTTTTCTCCTGACCATTCCGATTTTTTCATATTTCCTACATAGCCAATGTAAATTGATTTGCATATCCGGTGTAAATCAAAATACCCATGCGTAATATATCTCTTCCAAGCAGTCCATCGATATCTTGTCCTTCGAGTGGCGCTTCACAAACCAAAAGATTAGATATCGCTGCGTGTTGGGGTAAAATAAAATCTACATCGTATGTATAACAGACAAAATTTGTTGAGGATGGCGTGTGTACGGGAATCTGACCTTTTGGAATTAAACCAAGTTCTTTGGCGATACCAGTCTTCATCACGGTTGAACTAGCACCCGTATCTATAAGAAATGATTTCTTAACCGGCGCTACTGAAGTTTTACCTTGTATCTCTAGTTGCTTACGAAGAGCGGCTGATGGTGAGATAAAAACTTCAATAACCGGACCAGTCTGCTGAAGATTCGAAGAACCTGTTGTTGAACATGGCATAGCATGAACTAAACCAATGCTCTGGTGAAATTACCGATCTCTTCAAATTCTGTAATTTTCTTAATAAGAAACTCTGTATTTCCAAACTGTTTGTACCCCTCAGCCAAGGCATCCTCTTGAGAAACAAAAATACCGACCACTTTATCCTCTTTAATTAAAACAAACTTACCCATCGACTCTGCCAAGAGTCTGGATTTCTCTTTTTGATAAGTAGCGAGCTCTTTTTCGAGAGGTTTCATAGCATGAAAATAGTATACCCCTTAAGGCGCATAAAACGCAAAAAGACCCTATTGGGTCTTTTTGATTTTCTACCGTTTACTCCACTGCGGCGCACGTCGGGCACTTTTGAGTCCAAACTTTTTGCGCTCTCTCTTTCGCGCATCGCGCGTGAGATAACCAAGTTTTTTTAATGCCCCGCGAAACATCGGATTCAACACGATGAGCGCGCGAGCGATTCCATGTCGGCTCGCTTCGGCCTGACCTCGAATCCCTCCACCCGTGACGCGGACGCTCACGTCCACGGCCGTTTCTTGCCCCGTTACTTTGAGCGGACTCACGACCTGCTCACGGAGATCATAGGTTGAAAAATACGTTTGATACGTCCGACCGTTCACCGTGATGAGACCCTTTCCATTTTTAATGAGTCTCACGCGCGCAATGGATGTTTTGCGTCGTCCGACCGCAGGGATGAACGATCCTCCTTTTGCCTGTTCGCTTGCAACCGCATCCGCAAGCTCCATGACTTCGGGAGTTTCCACTGCTTTCTTCAGGGCCGCTTTGCGTGGCTTCACTTCTTTCTTGGCCTTCGACACCTTTGCCACTTTTGACGCTTCGGTCACTTTTTGTATCGTTGTCATACGTTAGGCGATGATCAAGCGCTTTAAACGCGTCGCTTGGGTGCGGTTTTTTGGAAGCATATATTTCACGGCGTGACGGAGAATCTCCCCCGGACGCTCCACGCGAAGCCGTGAGACGGGAGTGCGCTTTAAACCGCCCGGACGATTTGATGTCCGAAAATGCACCTTCTGCTCCCACTTTTTACCGGTAAACACAATGTTACCGACATTCGTCACTTTCACAAAATCTCCCGCGTCAATATGTGGGACGTATGTCGGCTTGTGCTTACCGATGAGGAGCGTTGCAATTCGCGTCGCAAGCCGGCCAACGACCTTTCCGGACGCATCAATCTCGTGCGTCGTGCGGACAACCTTCGGCATCCCGATCTGTTTTTTCCATGCCATAGTTACTCGTTGAGGAGTTGAATCTGCGCAATTTCCGCGCCATCGCCGTCGCGCCTGCCAAGTTTGATGATGCGCGTGTATCCGCCCGGCCGAGACGCATAGCGCGGGCCAAGTTCTTCTAACACCTTGTGTACGGCGGATTCGATCGTCAGAACTCTTGCAAGTCTGCGACGAGCGACGAGCGTCTTACGACGTCCGATCGTAATAAGTTTCTCCACGATCGGTCGAATCGCTTTTGCCTTTGCGAGCGTCGTATTCACTCGTTCGTACAACACGAGGCTTGTCGCGAGATTTCTAAACAATGCGAGGCGTGGGCCACGCTTCCGATCAAGCGTTTTGCCCTTCCGATTATGCCTCATACGTGATCTCTTTCAACGTATCTCCCAGCAAATTTAAATGGTCGAGCAGGATCGCCACCGCATTCCGACACGCATCGATCGAATCCACCGTCCCATCCGTCTCAATGCTCAAAATCAGCTTGTCATAGTCCGTCTTTTCACCAAGCCGCGTGGCCTCAACTTTATAGGACACGTTGAGAATCGGACTGTAGAGCGCATCGATCGCAATCGTGCCGAGATCGAGTTTCTCTTTGATGCGTTCCTCTGTCGTGTGATATCCGCGTCCTTGTTCAACGGTAATTTCCATCTCAAGCGCGGCTGATTTTTCCGTGAGTGTCGCGAGGACAAAATCCGGATTTACGATTTCCACGTCCGCGTTTTTCGAAAAATCTCCCGCATGGATCGTCTTTTCGCCCTTCGCGCTCAACGTGAGCCTCACGGGCTGGTCGGAAAAGCACTTGAGTCGGACGGATTTGAGATTCAAAATGATCTCCAAGACGTCTTCCTTCACGTTCGGAATCGTTGAAAATTCATGGTCAACGCCTTTCATCTTCACCGCCGTGATCGCCGCACCGGGCAAAGAAGATAAAAGCACGCGCCTGAGGACGTTCCCGATCGTCGTGCCATACCCTTGCGCGCACGGCTCTATCACAAGGATTCCCTGATGGGGATGGTCGCCTTTCTGAAACTTGATCTTAGAAGGGAGAAGGAGTGATTCCATAGAGAGGGTAAAAAGAACGCATTAGCGAGAATAAAATTCCACGATGGGTTTGACATCGAACACCTGTTTGAGCTCATCGCCCGAAGGCACGCTCGTCACTTTTGTCGTGAGGGCTTTGAGATCCGTCGTCATCCAGGATGGCGTTTCGATTTTCACGGTCGCTTCGACAAACAATTTCCAATTCTTTTTTTCACGCTTCAGCGCACGAATCGCAATGAGATCGCCAACGCTGACCTTATACGAGGGAATGGTGACTTTTTTTCCGTTCACCTCCACGTGCGCATGTGACACGAGCTGACGCGCCGCTGCGCGCGTTTTGGCAAAGCCGGCGCGGAAGAGGACGTTATCGAGCCGAAGTTCAAGGAGGCGGACGAGATTCTCGCCGGTATCCCCTTTGATTCGCGTTGCCGTGTCAAAGACGTTGCGAAATTGACGTTCCATGACGCCGTAGACGAGTTTCGCGCGCTGCTTTTCACGAAGCTGTTTTCCATAATCCGTCATCCGAGAACGGCTGTTCGGACCGTGAACGCCCGGCGGATAGGGGCGCTTCGCCAAAATCCGACCCATTTTTTCGCGTCCATCGAGGTTCAAACCTTCGCGTCGGACTCTTTTTGCGGTAATTTTCATTCTCATATTACACGCGACGCGGTCGTGGTGGACGGCAGCCGTTATGTGGGATTGGCGTGAGGTCCTTCATGCCGAGCACGTTGACCCCTTGCGCATGGAACGCTCGCACGGCACCTTCACGGCCTTGACCCACGCCCGTCACAAAAATGTTTACCTCCTTGATCCCGAAATCTTTCGATTTCTCGAGTGCATTCCGCACGACGATGGATGCCGCATAGGGCGTGGACTTTTTTGGACCGGCAAACCCGGATGATCCGGCACTCGACCAACTCAACGTATTGCCGTTCAGATCTGTGAGCGTCACGATCGTGTTGTTATACGTCGCTTGGACATAGGCATGCGCATGCGGAACAGGCGTCTTCTTTTTCGAAGAACCTCTGCGTTTGACGGCCTTGGCGCCCTTTCGTGCTTTCTTCTCATCCGTAGCCGCTTGGGCTTCCGGTTTCACAGCGTCGTTCATCATATTTATGTCTTTTCAAGCTTACGTTTGCCGGATCCCATCGTTCGCCGAACGTTTCCACGGACGGTACGGGAATTTGTTTTCGTTCGCTGGCCGCGCAATGGAAGTCCTTTCATGTGACGAATGCCGCGATATGATCCGATTTCCTTTAACCGCTTAATGTTCGACAACACCTCGCGCCGCAACTCCCCTTCCACCTTGTAAGACTTTTCGACGGCATCACGCAGCAGTGCCGTTTGCGTTTCTGTCAGATCCTTCACATGAATATCCGGAGATATCCCAGTCGCCGTAAGGATCTTTCTTGCGGTCGAGTGTCCGACGCCAAAGATGGACGTCAAACCGATTTCAATTCGTTTCTGTGCTGGGAGCGTGACTCCTGCGATGCGTGCCATAGTGTGTTGAGGACAGATCAGCCTGTTTAAATGAGACGGTGGACGGTCTTCCCTTACCCCTGCCTCTGCTTATGTTTCGCGCTCTTTTTGCAGATGACAACGACCCGACCCTTGCGTCGGATCACCTGGCAATCTCGGCATATAGCCTTGACAGAAGCGCGAACCTTCATAAATAAGCAGTTCTTTCAAGAAACCTCTTTTTCAGAGGTTCCTCAAGTGTGTCACAGTCTATAGGTTATCCTTCCTTTTGTCAAATCATACGGCGTAATCTCAACTTGGACCTCGTCCCCGGGAGTGAGCCGAATGCGATGCATCCTCAATTTTCCTCTTAAATGACACAAAATCGTCTGTCCATTCTCAAGCCGAACACGGAATGACGCTGAAGGAAGAGCCTCTTCAACAACTCCTTTTACGACAACAAAATCTTTGCTTCCGGATTGGGAGGCATCAGCCATAGAAACAGTCTGTTTTTAACATTCGTGAGTGAATTGAGAAAAATAATAGCACGGAATCTTCAAAAGATCAACGTCGCCTTGATTCGCCTCACGCCTGCAGACACCGCTTCCTCTTTTTGAATCTTGAACGATCCAAGCTCGCCGGTATGCGCGACGTGAGGGCCACCACAAATTTCTTTCGAGAAATATCCGCGATCCTCGTCGCCAACCATGTAGACGTTGATCTTGCCGCCGAGCTTCGCGTATGTGTCCTCAAAATATCCGAGAGCGCCTGACGCGTTCGCGTCGTCAAGAGACATCGCCTCGAAATGGACGGGAAGATCTTTCATGATGGCATCATTGACAATTGCTTCGACTTTTTGGATCTCATCTGGCGTCATCTTTTTGTCATGTGAGAAATCAAATCTCAAACGCTCGGCCGTGATGTTGCTCCCCTTTTGTTCGACGTGATCCCCGAGGACGTTTTTCAGCGCGCGATGAAGGAGATGCGTCGCGGTGTGCAGACGCGTTGTTTCGACGGAGTGATCCGCAAGCCCGCCCTTGAACGTTCCCGCGGAGGACGCACGCGAGAGTTCTTGATGTTTCTCAAATTCCTTTTTGAATTCCGCAATGTCGACCCCGCCTCTCGCGAGAGGCGGGGCGCCGCGCTCACCGATCAGCTCCTGCGTCAATTCGAGCGGGAATCCGTAAGTAGAAAAGAGTGTAAACGCCTCTTTGCCGGTCACGACGCGATCACTCATCATCCGTTCAAACTCTTTGAGACCGTTTTCGACCGTTTTCGCGAATTTTTCTTCCTCGCGACCAATTTCCGTAACGATGCGTTCGCGGTTCGTCTCGAGCTCGGTGTAGTGGACGCCACATTCGCCGATGACAACCGCGGCAAGATGCGCGAGAAACGGTTTTGTGATGCCAAGACGACGACCTTCGCGCACGGCACGCCGAATCAAACGCCGCACGATGTACCCTTGACCGATGTTCGACGGCAGAACGCCGCGTTGATCGCCGATGAGAAACGTGGCGGCTCGGATATGATCGGCAATTATTCTCATTGACCGATTCACACTCCACCCGCCTGATCCATCACCCTGCAACCGATATCCACTGCCAGCTTCCAGATCCGGCACAAAAGCCGCGCCGACACTGCCACGATAAGAAACCGGAACATCGTCTTCCGGTTTATACAGTTGGCGAGAGAACTCTTCTATTTTTTCAATGAGTACGTGAAACTCCTGAATATCAAAAACCGTTGGGACGTTTTGCAACACCGCGGCAATGCGTTCAAGGCCCATCCCTGTGTCAACGTTTTTTTGCATGAGCGAAACAAATGATTCATCTCTTTTTTTCTCGTAGACCATGAATACGTCATTCCAAATTTCAACAAACTTTCCACAGTCGCAATTGGGATGGCAGATGGCGCCGAATGACGGATCATGTTCGCGACCCGTGTCGTAGAACATTTCCGTATTTGGTCCACACGGTCCTGTTTGACCAGCCGGACCCCACCAATTATTCGCTTTGGGATACGCAAAAATGCGTTCGCCGACGTCTGCCGCAATCCCAACGACTTCAAACTGAGCTTGCCAGATGCCGATGGATTCTTCGTCTCGCGGCGCATCGTCGTCACCGGCGAATACCGTCACATAGAGACGAGATGGATCAATGCCGAGCCATTTTTTATCTGTGAGAAACTCAAATGACCACGCAATCGCTTCTTGCTTGAAATAATCGCCAAGAGACCAGTTTCCGAGCATCTCAAAAAAAGTGAGATGACGGTTGTCGCCGACCTCAAAAATATCCACGGTGCGAAGACATTTTTGGCAATTCGCAAGCCTTTTTCCCATCGGGTGTGACTGTCCCATGAGATACGGCACAAGCGGATGCATCCCCGCGGTCGTAAAGAGGACCGTGGGATCATTTTCCGGAATCAGGGATGCGGATGGAATGATCGCATGCCCCTTCTCGCGAAAGAAGTCGAGGAATTTAGTCCTGATCTCATGCAGGGTCATGTCAGGACTCTACAGGATCATTCTCGTTTCGACAATCACGAAACATCGCCGACCGTCTTTGTTGTCACCTGCTCGACGAGCGCAAGCGGCGTTCTGGAGGTATCTCGTTGTTGCATCAGCGATGTATACACGAGCTCGGCCTGGTTCGCGAAGACTTTAACGAATGAAATATCTGCGTCAGAGATCTGTGACGAATCCACCTCGACGATCAAAAACGTCCGAATCTTCGCGCCGATCCGGTCCGATGGCACAATGAGCAATTCGCATCCCTCTTCGTTCATCGCAAACGCATGCGGAGAACCGTTCGTCTGCACATTCCGGAGTTCTTTATTCGACAGTTTAAGCGGGATGTTGGAATTCGGTTGGAAAAAAATCTCCCGATCCGTCCGGAGCGTATCGAGATCAACGAACCGGATGAGCACGCGCGAGGCATCCACGCAGGAGGCGGCATTCGATGCGAGCGACTGGAGCAAATCCTTCCAATACGCATTTGCCGTGACGAGCGAAAGCGACGTTTCGTTTGCGAGCTTCTTCAAGAGATCCAGTTGACGGTTGATGGATCCGATATATTTATACGATTCCGCGAGCTCTTTTGTCACTCGGTCGGCATTCTGCGTCGCGGCTTCTTTTTCTTGCAGACGTTTTTCCATGATGCGCTCATAGATCAAAACCGTCATGAGGCTCGCGAGCCCCATCACGAAAATGAGCGTCTCTTCGAGGACGGTTTGAGAAATACCAAAATAGTCGCGCGAGACAATGGAAGGGGTCATGACCGCGAGAACGAAAAAGAGCAGGTAAATAAAGGAAATGCTCTCGAAGCGCTTGGTTTGTTTCTGGCCTTTATCCGTTGCCAATGGCATAGTTGCACGCAAGGATATCAAACTGACCTCTCGAGGTATAGGGACCGTTCTCTGTCAGGTCAAGATTCCACCCCCGAGGCATTCGTCTCCGAGATACAAAACCGCTGACTGACCTGGCGCAACCGCCTTGACCGGTTTTTCAAATGCGATCTGCCAGCTGCGAGCTACGAGCTGCGTAACCCTTGCCCGTACCGGCTCCTGCCGATATCTCACCTGCACGTCGCATAAAAAAGCTGCAGATGGCGGTGCACCTCTTGTCCAGTGAATGTCACGGATCTCTGCTTCCGTGCGATACAGCCGGGGATGCTCTGCGCCTTGCACGACAATGAGACGGTTCGACACGAGATCTTTCTCCGCAACATACCATGCATCAGACAACCCGACTTTTGACTTGATGGACTTGATGGACTGTATAGATTTTAAGACCTTCGACGTTGTTCGGATTCGTTTCCGTTGTCCAATCGTGTATCCATCAAGTCCATCATGTTGACCAAGGATGTTTCCCTCTTCATCCACAATTTCTCCGGGTCGCGATGGTATTTTTTTTCTTAAAAACTCAACCATGTCGAGCTTGCCGATGAAACAAATGCCTTGACTATCTGGCTTTTTTGCAACCGGAAGATCAAATTCCTTTGCAAGCTGACGCACGTGTGATTTTGTGAGATGACCGATTGGAAACATCGTGCGTCGTAAAACGTTTTGTGGTACACGATACAAAAAATATGATTGATCTTTTTCAGGATCAAGACCGCGGAGAAGGCGAACGTCGCACGTTGCACGTTGCACGTTGGGCGTCGGAAGTCGCTTATGTACATGCGACGTGCGATCTACGACCCTCGCGTAATGACCTGTGGCGATGAAATCAAATCCAAGCCGCATCGCTTCGTTAAAAAAGAGGCCGAATTTGATGAACTCATTGCAGAGCACGTCTGGATTCGGCGTTTCCCCGGCTCCATAACCTCGAAACAAATCGTTGACAACCCGTGCCCGATACGCCTCTTCAAAATCAAATGTCAGAAGCGGAATGTCGAGCTGCGCGGCAACGCGCATCGCATCGCGCCGCTCGCCGCGCCATTCGCACTCTCCGGTCCAGATATCTTTCGAATCGCTCCAATTTTTGATGAAGCCGCCCACGACTTCATACCCTTCTTTCAACAACAACGCCGCGGAGACGCTGGAATCAACGCCGCCGGACATAGCTACGAAGACCTTTCTTTTAAGAGGGGTATTCTTGT
>CAYIQM010000035.1:0-9353 GCA_964365615.1 uncultured Gammaproteobacteria bacterium
CAATATCGCAATCATCGCGCACGTGGACCACGGCAAGACGACCCTGGTTGATTCTTTGTTGCGCCAATCCGACACGTTCAAGGAAAAGATCCTCGAGGGCGAAGCGATTTTGGATTCCAACCCGCTCGAGCGCGAGCGGGGGATTACGATCCTCGCAAAAAACGTCGCCGTGAGCTACAACGGCGTCAAGATCAACATCGTGGATACGCCGGGCCATGCGGATTTCGGCGGCGAGGTCGAGCGCATCATGAATCTCGTGGACGGCGCGCTACTTCTGGTTGACGCAAAAGAGGGTCCGATGCCGCAGACGCGATTCGTCCTCAAAAAAGCGATTGAGGCAGGGCATCGCATCATCGTTGTTGTCAATAAGATTGATAAGCCGGACGCGCGTCCGGATTGGGTCGTGGATCAAACGTTTGATCTTTTTGCGACGCTCGGTGCGACGGATGCGCAACAGGATTTCCCCGTCATCTTTGCCTCAGCGAAGCAAGGCAAGGCGGGAACAGGGTCTGACCTCGCCGTTATGACAGATATCCGTCCGCTGTTTGACATAATCATCAAAGAAATCCCTCCACCGCTACCGCCTACCGCCTACCGCCTACCGCCTGACCCGCTCCAGGTCTCCGTTGCAAACGTCGGGTATGACCAATACAAAGGAAAGATGGCGATCGGCCGCGTCGTGCGCGGCGTGTTTCGCCCGGGTCCGGTCGCATGGATCAATCGAGATGGAAAGATCGCGCCGGCGAAAATCACAAGCGTGATGCTCTTCGACGGGTTTAAAAAAATCGAAGTCGCGGAAGTGCCCGCGGGAGAGATCGTCGCGTTTGCCGGAATTGATCAGATCAACATCGGCGAAACGATCGCGGATCTCGAACATCCCGAGGCGCTTCCCATTGTGAAAATCGAAGAACCGACCGTCAAAATGACGTTCGGGATCAACACCTCGCCATTCGCCGGGCAGGAAGGGCAATACACGACGACGCGCAACATCAAGGAGCGTCTTGAGCGCGAACTTCAAAACGACGTCGCGCTTCGCGTTAACGCGGGACAATCTTCGGAAACGTTCATCGTTTCCGGTCGCGGCGAATTGCATCTTGCGATCCTGATCGAAAACATGCGACGCGAAGGATTTGAACTGCAAGTGTCGCGTCCGCAAGTTATTTTTAAAGAGTTGGATGGAATTCGACAAGAACCGTTCGAGGAAGTTTCGATTGAAGTGCCGGAGCAGATGAGCGGAACGGTGATCGAGAAACTTGGGAAGCGTCGCGGCGAGCTCAAGGATCTGCGCGTAGACAATGGGACGGCATTCCTCGAATTCGTTATTCCAACGCGCGGGTTGATCGGATTCCGTAACGAGTTTTTGATGGACACGCGCGGACAGGGGATTTTAAACACGCTCTTGCTCGGGTATCGTCCATTTGCGGGTGTATTCGCAACCATGCCACACGGATCCCTCGTCGCGTACGAAACCGGCGAATCCAACTCCTACGGCCTCATTGCGGCGCAAGAACGCGGACAGCTGTTTATTGGTCCAGGCGTGAAGGTGTATGAAGGGATGGTTGTCGGCCAAAATGCCAAACCGGATGACATGGTCGTGAACGTGTGCAAGGAAAAACGGTTGAGCAACATGCGATCAAAAGGAGATGGCGTTTCGGAAGGATTGAGCACGCCGCGCAGCATGCTGCTCGAAGAGGCGATCGAGTATATTGGAGACGATGAACTCGTAGAAGTCACGCCAAAAAGCATCCGCGTCCGAAAACTCTTTTTGAAGGATTTTGAGCGAAAACGCACGGGCTCATTTTAACGATACACGCCGCGACGATGACCAATCACGGCAATCGCGATTCTTTTTTTCTTTTCATCCACAAAAGCAATCGCGCGATAATCGCCAATACGAAATCGGATATCGCCAATCTTTGGATTGTGCAGAAACGTCGCGTACCGCCATGGCTGTGGTTGCTCTGCGATCCATCTCAGTTTTTTCACGATTCGTCGTGCTGTCAGACGATCGAACAGACAGAGCTGTTTTTCCGCATCCGGAAGGAAGCGGAATTCATACGCCATATTCTGTAGCGAGGGTATTCAGAGATTTGCCTTTTCCGGCTTTCAAATCGAAACGCGCCCGTGCGATGCGCCGCATAAACGACTTGCTTGAGAGTGCCTCATGACGTTCAACGAGATCCGCAAATTGATCGTTTGTCAAAAAAAAACCGATGGTCTGGCTCCCCCGGGTCACTCGCGTGATTCCGCGGAGCGCACGCGACGGATTTTTTTGAATTTCTCGAATGGACGCGACGTGTTCATTCGCGAGAAGGGAAAAAGTGTTCAGAGTGAGATGGTATGTAATTTTGTATGTACTAAGCATACCGGGGAGCATTCACTGCGTCAAGAAGAAGGCTTTTGTAGCTTCATGTAGCTAAATATGGAGAGAGTAGGGTTGACAAAACCCTCTTTTTGTGCTATAGTATTTTGATTTGAAAATGCAACAACCGTCGAGAAATGCGCCGAGCGCGACTCGATCAGGAGGTCCAGATGAAAGTGCTCAAATCAGTGTTTTTGTTCCCGTTCAAGTGCCTCGCGGCACTGTTCCTCACGGGTGTCTACTACCTCGGCTTCGCCGCGATCTTGATCGCTGCCATTGCCGCTATTGGCCTCGCCATCGGAGGAGCGGCTCAAGGTGGAACGCATCTACTCAAAAAGGGCCACAATGCCCTGGTCGCGGCAGACCGCTAGCCTACATTCCCGTGACCCCGCGATACTTGCGGGGTCACGGGAAGCCACTTGAACGCCTGATCTTGCATGAGACGCTCAAGCAGCTAATGGGGAGGATAATTTCAAAACAATCTCCCCCGTACGAAGGGGGAGCTGAGGGGGTGAGACGCTGCTCGCACTCTCATTGTCGCTATGCTACATTCATCCAGCACACGCTCCTATGCGCCGCGAAATCGTTCTCGACATCGAAACGCAAAACACCTTCCAAGACATCGGCGCGTATAACGCCGCGCTGCTCACCATTTCGCTCGTGGGTTGTTATTTTTACGAAACAGACACCTTCGAAACGTTTTTGGAACCGGATCTCCCCAAACTGTGGACTCGGCTCGAGCTGGCAGATCGAGTGATCGGGTACAATCTCTTTGGGTTTGATTATCCCTGTATGCAATCGTATTACACGGGCGACCTGCGTAAGATCCCGACGGTTGACTTGCTCGTGGAGATCGAAAAACGGCTCGGCTTTCGCGTAAAGCTCGATGACGTCGCGCGCGCGACGCTCGGCATGGGAAAATCAGGACACGGATTGCAAGCCGTCGAGTTTTGGAAAAACGGCGAAATAGACAAACTGCGGGAATATTGCCTCCAGGACGTTCGGGTGACACGGGACGTCTATGAATTCGCCATGGCGGAGCAGCATGTGAATTATTTTGACCGCATGGGCCAAAAACAATCGGTTTCCATGCCAATTCTCCCCTCTGTTCAAAGCGAGAAGGCTCCGCTAAACTTGTCCCTGGGATTGTAAAAGGTGATTAAAAACGCGATCTGCTCGGTCTTCGCTGCGCTCCTCGCTCACCGTACGTTTCAGTACGCCTCGCTCGGTGCTCGCTCCAGACCGTCGCATCTCATCGTTTTTAATCACCCTCTAAGCAATCGCTGCATACTACATTCTGCGTTCTGGACAGTTATCCCCACCGAAACCCATTGACCACAATATGTTGTGGTATACTCTCTAAACAACCACAAGATATGGTTCTATGAATGATCCTATGATTTGGGATGATGCGGATGTCGTCCGCAATTTTCTCACCTCTGTCAAACAGATTCGTCGGCGCGACGGGCGCATTGAAGCGTTTGACCGTGGAAAAATCGAACGGTCTATTGCAGGTGCCTGTCAGGCATATGGACTCGACTCGCTCCAAACCGTGAATATTGCCACAGAAGCGATGGAGATGCTCGACGGCCATCTGCGTCATGCGTTTGATGGCCACAGCATCCCGAGAACGGATGACATCCGCACGGCCGTTTCGGCCGCGCTCATCCGGCTCACGTGGGCACCGATCGCTGAAATCTATCTTTCCTATTCAAAGCTTCCTCCAACAACGCCTATGAATCCATCCATGAACCATCCAGATTCGCGAGTCAAAACAGCTGTTCCTGATATGAGCGCGCGGCGACGACGGTTGCCGGATGAACGACGCTCGATCACGCATAAGTTTGAAATCGGTCTGCATCAAGGGTATATCACGGTCGGATTGTACGACGACGGGGCGCCGGGCGAACTGTTCCTCACGATGAGCAAGGAGGGGAGCGTCCTTTCCGGTCTCGTGGATGCCTTTGCGACCTCCGTCTCCATCGGCCTCCAATACGGCGTGCCCCTCAAAGTCTTTGTGGCAAAATTTGCGCATATGCGCTTCGAACCTGCCGGGGAAACGCGGAATCCAAACATCCCGGTCGCAACCTCGATTGTGGATTACGTTTTCCGCTGGCTTGCCATCAAATTTTTGAGCCCGGAAGACCGCCAAACGCTCGGCATTCACGGCGATCTTGGAATCGTTGACGCGAGTCACGATACGCCTGCGTTCTATCGAGAACGACAGCAATCCATCGGTTTTGATCGAGAGCCGTAATCGCAATCGGAAGGAGGATTATGAGCCAAATCATCGGCGCGTCTCCCATTTTGACGCATCGTCCGTTCTATCGGCCATTCGAGTACCCTCATTTTTTTGAATTTTTTCAAAAGCAGAACCAGGCCCACTGGCTCCCCACGGAGGTCCCGATGGAAAGCGACATTTCCGATTATCGCTTCAATCTCTCGAACGAGGAGACGAACCTCATCATCCAAATTCTTAGATTTTTTACGCAAGGAGACATCGAAGTGAATAATAATTACAACCAAAAACTCATCCCATCGTTCCCCAAACCGGAAATAAAAATGATGTTGTCGGTCTTCGCGTCCATGGAAAGCACGCACATATGGGCATATTCCTATCTGAACGATTCGCTCGGGTTGCCGGAAAAGGAATATTCCGCGTTTCTTGATTACGAAGCCATGCGAAACAAGTATGATTATGTTCGCGGGTTTGACGTGAGAAGCGTTGAGGAGCTGGCGATCAATCTCGCCGTCTTTGGCGGATTTATGGAGGGGGTGAGCCTTTTTTCCTCATTTGCGATCCTCATGAATTTTCCGCGGCTCGGACGGCTCAAGGGAGTCGGACAGATCGTGACATGGAGCATCCGGGATGAAACCCTCCACAGCCTCGGCGTCACACGGCTGTTTCGTGATCTTATGGCGGAAAATCGCCACCTGTGGACGCGCGAGTTCCAGAACATGCTCTATGCGGCCTGCGACGACATGGTGAAGCTCGAAGACGCCTTCATCGACACCTGTTTTGCGATGGGGAACGTTCCCGGACTCACGGCCGGAGAGGTCAAACAATATATCCGTTACATCGCGGATCGTCGGCTCAACGATCTTGGCCTCGACCATATCTATAAGACTGAAAACCCCCTTCATTGGCTTGATGTGATGGTGAACGCAAAAGAGCACACGAACTTTTTTGAAAATCGCGCTACGGAATACTCCAAAGGCATGGTCGTGGAGGACTGGGTGTAGTCTTGATGGACATGATGGACTTTTGACTTTATAGATTTTAAGACTTTCGACTATGTATCAAACGGTTATTGACGCCTTGTCCAACAACGATCTTGCCGCGGCGCGAGATCTGCTGCTCGAGGACGTGCTCAAAAAAACGGCGACAAAAAATAGCTGGGACTGTCCGTATTACACGACGAGTCGGGAGATCCAACAGGCGATCCGGATTGTTCCGGAACGCAACGCATCCATCGCGTATTTCGGCCTTGAGAACTTACGCGACCGTTATTTTTTACGAGATACGAACAATGAAATTTGCGAAAATCCGCAGACGTTCTTTGCGCGCGTCGCGACGGGGATGAGTCGCGGAGACACGGAGCATGCCCAAAAACTGTACGACATCATGAGCTTGCAATGGTTCATTCCGTCGTCACCCACGCTCATGAACATCGGAACGAACCGTGGCCTACCGATCTCATGCTTCCTCAACACCGTACCAGACACGCTCGAAGGCATTTTTGACACGTACCGCGAAAACGCGTTTCTGGCCAAATACGGCGGCGGTATCGGCACGGATTGGTCTGACCTCCGCGGACAAAACGCGCCGCTCAAATCGAGCGGGCTCAAGTCGTCCGGCGTGATTCCCTTCCTCAAAATCATGGATTCCGAAACGATCGCGATTTCCCGGAACGGCATCCGGCGCGGTGCCGCCGCCGCGTATCTCCGCATTGACCATCCGGACATCCTCGACTTTCTCGAGATGCGCAAAGCAACGGGCGGGGATATGGACCGCAAATGCCTCAATATCAACAACGGCGTCGTGATCACGGACGAATTCATGAAAGCGGTAGAGGAGGGGAGGAACTATCAGCTCATTGATCCGCACTACAAAACCGTTGCGCAAGAATTGAGCGCCGTTGAAGTCTGGCGCAAGATCCTCACCATGCGCGCAGAGACGGGAGAACCATATTTAATTTTCATTGATACGGTAAACAAAGCCGTTCCGCCCCACCATCGTGAAAAAGGATTGTTCGTGCGGCAATCGAATCTCTGCACCGAAATCGTCCTTCCCACGAATGCAGAACGTACCGCGGTGTGTTGTCTGGGAAATTTGAACGTTGAAAAATGGGAGGAGTGGAAAAACCAACTCGAAGAGATCGCCTACATGTGCGTGAAAGCACTCGACAACAACCTCGAAACGTTTTGCGAGCTGGCGGATCCAGTCGAGTACAAAAAATCCATCAATTCTGTGACGCATGAACGGTCAATCGGACTGGGAATCATGGGATACCACGGGATGCTCATGCAGCGCGGCGTCCCGCTCGAGAGCGTCATGGCTCGCGCGATCAACAAAGACATCTTCGAGAAATTCGGGACGGCGGCGCGTGCCGCGTCGGTTCGTCTTGGCAAAGAACGCGGATTGCCCCTTGACGGAGGAACACAACGGAACAGTTACGTGACCTCCATCCAACCGACGGCGAGCACGGGATTTATTAGCGATTGTACGCCGTGCATCGAACCGATCACGGGCAACGCGTATCTTCAAAAAACGCTGTCCGGAAGCTTTCTGGTAAAAAACAAATATCTCGAAAGGCTTTTCGAACAAAAAGGGATCAATACCGCGGAAATCTGGAAGCGTGTCATCGCCGCGAAAGGAAGTGTGCAGCACCTCGAGGAGCTCACAACTGACGAAAAAACGGTGTTCCGGACGGGCTACGAAATGAACATGCGCGAAGTCGTGCAGCAGGCCGCGGACCGGCAACCGTACATAGACCAGGCACAATCGCTCAACGTTTTTTTCGCAACGCCGGTGAGCGGAAAATATTTGCATGATGTGCATATCCTCGCATGGAAAACGGGCGTCAAAACGATGTACTATCTCCGCTCCGCGGCGCCGATTGAGGCAGACAGCATCAGTATCGCGACGCAGAAACGCGACGTTGCAACGGAAGAATGCGCAGTGTGTCAATAAACAGTGGACAGTGCGCAGTGAACAGTGAACAATCCAGTATACTCTATGTCGATACAGATCTTCAAGGAACTCACGGTTTGGCAAAAATCAATGAAGCTTGCCAAAGAAATATACGTAGTAACTGAAAAATTACCGAGGACGAAGCTGTATGGACTATCGAGCCAAATGAGACGGTGTGCAGTCTCTATCCCGTCAAATATCGCCGAGGGATCGAAACGCAAGACCACGAAGGATTTTTTACAGTTCTTACATATTGCGGACGGGACATGTTCAGAATTGGAAACACAACTTCTGCTCACAAAAGATCTGTTCACGAAAATTTTGATAGATGAGCCAACGGCACTACTCACGGAAGTCCAGAGGATGCTTGGTGCAATGATGAAAAGTTTATATGCATCGTTGTTGTAAACTGTATCCTGCTTACTTTCACAAATTACTGTCCACTGTCCACTGTAAACTTTCTGTATGAACATCTGTCTCATTGGCTCATTGCGTGACACGGATCGAATCCGCGAAATCGCTGGTGAACTCAAACAACGCGGTCATCGCGTACATCTTCCGATGGATACGTCGGAAGCGCATTTTGCGGACCGGATGCGCGTGAAAGCGGAATTTATGAAAGCGATGTTCGAGCAAATCAGCGTTTGCGAAGCCGTTCTCGCCGTGAATGATCGGCCTCGCGGCGGGATCGAAGGATACATCGGACCAAATACATTCCTGCAACTTGGAATGGCCATGGCACTCGGCAAGTCGCTTTTTGCATTGAGACATTGGAGCCCGCAGTTGCCATATAAAGAGGAATTGGACGCGATGGGAATCACCCTTCTAGATCTTCGCTTGCCGTTTTGATGTTCCGCCATTTTGCCTTTCCGCTCTTCGTGATCTCCGTCGTCATCTACGGGGTGTTTTGGATGTGGGGGATGGTACACGCGGGAATGACGCCTCATTCCAAACGATCACAGCGCATCTTATGGGTCGGCTCCATGATCGTGAATCCGTCCACGGCCGTGTGGTACTGGTATGTCTGGAAACGTTGGGCATTCTGGCTTCTCTTCACGCCGATCTTCGGTTTTTTCATCTCGCTCCCGTGGGTTGTGAGATCGCTTCTCACAAAGGCAGAGGCGACGCGGCTCACAGATATTCTCTTTTCCATCGGCGCGCCATCTCTCGTCATCTTTTTTGCGATCTTGACGATCATTCCGCTTCTCCTGCGGCTTGTAGCGCTTCTCCATTTGGGACGAAACACCGAACTTTCCGCGCTCGATCGGAATGATTGGGTTGTGGCGATCGCGCTCCCCGTGTTCGGATTTGGAGCTTCATTTGCCTATTCAGCGAAATATCAACGCCAGTGGGCACTCGCAAGCATGGCATATTGGATTGCGATTTCCTTCGCGGCAATAGGCATCTGGAACAACATTAGCCAAACCCTTCAAACAGAAGGGGAGCAACGCCGTGAAGAATTCAAAGCTCGTCCGGCACCTACTCCCCGTATTCTTCGTTGAGATTCAACGGCGGGTCGAGATCTTCTTTTGGATTTTTTTCGTCTTCGAGTTCGTCTGCTTTCTCGTCATCGTCAACGATGTGCATTCCGGGAGGAAGTTCTTCATTCGCCTCGTCAACGGGATCGTCTCGGTTAAAGTCATCTTGCATAAAATGGGGCTCGTGAGCGTATATTGTTCATGTAACCTGTACACTGTACACTGTTCACTGCACGCGACGGAAGAGGGGAATGTGGATAATTTTGTGATAAAAATACGTGGCTCCAGTCTCCATGCTTGATAAAAATCGTTAAAATAG